>CAKTAA010000108.1 GCA_934526185.1 uncultured Eubacteriales bacterium
GTCCTGCCGGACGATTTTATCTGCCCGCTGTGCAAGCACGGAGCCGCTGATTTTGAGCCCATTGGTTGACACTCTAGTTTACTTTAGCTGAATCCCGTTCAGAAGGGGTTTAGATAAGATATTAGATAAATTGAAATGCGTGAAACAGCCTGCCGCTAAAAAAGAGCTTTGCTGGCAGGCTGTTTTATTATTTGTTTTTTTAAGCCTTCGATATAATAATAGTTAGCGCCGCGCCGTATAGGAAATTTTCCTATACGACGCGGCGCTTTTGGGATTATGGCTTTAAAAAGGCATACGCTAAAATAAATGCAAGCTATTTGGAAACAACGTTAACCGGAGCACCCTTTTGAAATTGTCTCAGGTTCTCCACTGCAATATTCATCAACCGCTGACGGCTTTCCTTAGGTGCCCAGGAAATATGGGGGGTAATCAAGCAGTTTTTCGCTTTCAAAAGCGGATTATCTCCTTTAATGGGCTCGGTAGAAACCACATCCAGCCCGGCTGCATACACCTTGCCTGAATTTAAAGCATCGGCAAGATCCTGTTCTACAATCAGCGGCCCGCGGCTGTTGTTCAAAATAATAACCCCATCCTTCATTTTTGAGATGGTGTCCCGATTGATTAACCCTTGTGTTTCCGGGAATAGGGGACAATGTAGGGAAATTACATCGGATTGAGACAGTAGGTTGTCTAGCGCCGTAAACTGATAGCCCTCCAACAGCCTATCGTCTGGCCGATAGGCATCATAGGCAAGGATATTCATTCCTAAGGCCTTAGCGATTCTGGCCGTAGTCCGGCCGATCCGCCCGAAACCGATGATTCCCATGCTTTTTCCCGCCAGCTCAATCAGCGGATAATCCCAGAAGCACCAATCCTGGTTATTTTCCCATCTGCCCTGGTGAACCGCCTGGTCATGATGGCCTATATGGTGGCAGATTTCCAACAGCATAGCGATAGCAAACTGGCCCACAGCGTCGGTGCCGTAGGTGGGAATATTGCTTACAACCACCCCATGCTCCTTCGCGGAAGAAACATCAACAATGTTATAGCCAGTGGCGAGCACGCCGATAAATTTTAAATTAGGGCAGGCTGCCAGGGTTTCCGCAGAAATCGGGGTCTTATTGGTGTAAACAGCCTCGGCATCTCCGATACGGTTTACGATCTGATCAGCAGCGGTTCTGTCATAAACGGTCAAATCACCTAAGGCTTTTAGATCATCCCAGCTTAAATCGCCGGGATTTTCTGTGTAACCGTCCAGAACAACGATTTTCATGTTATGTCCTCCTTGATCTGTTATTTACCGACGGACACAACTCTTATTTATTAATCCAGTTTTTGGGATCCTTGCCGTTCATTACGTCAATGATTACCTGAGCGGAGAATAGTCCCACCGCCTCGAAGGTCTCCCAAGTATCGCCGCACATATGAGGCATCATGACAATGTTATCCAGCTCAAACAGCGGGTTATCCTTGGGGGTTGGCTCTTCTTCGAACACGTCAGTTGCGGCGCGGGCAATCCATTTTTCTTTCAGTGCTTTATACATTGCCGCTTCGTCTACGACGGATCCGCGGGCTACATTGACAAATACGGCGGAGTCTTTCATGGCCTTGAATTCCTTCTCACCGAACATCTTATAGGTTTCCGGCGTAGCGGGAACGTGTACAGAAATAATGTCAGATTCTTTTACCACCGTGTCGAAATCTACGATTTCAACGCCCAGCTTCTCAGCTTCCTCATAGTTGGGGTATTTATCATAGGCGATAATCCTGGCTGAACCAAACGCCTTCACCAGCTTCGCCACATAACGGGCAATCGCTCCGAAGCCGACTAAGCCGTAAACCTTATTACGGATAATTCTTCCGGTGCTGTCACGTACCCATTCGCCCCTCCGGACAGCGTTATCAAGATTGACCAAATCGCGTAAAGACGCCAATACCAACAAAATAGTGTTTTCAGCAACAGAATCGGCGTTGATACCAGTGGCAATAGAAACCTTGACGCCGTGACGTTTCGCGGCTTCCAGGTCAATATTGTTGTAACCGACGCCGAAACGTCCAATGGCCTTTAAATTAGGGCAAGCCTGAAAAATTTCTTCATTCCATTCGTCACAGCCGATAATAGCGCCGCAGATATCCTTACCAACAGCTTTGATCTCATCAGCTGTCATTACGGTATCGCCCTGGTATTCGATAACTTCAAAACCTTCTTTTTCCAGAAGCTCTTTGGCGCTTTTGCAGCGCTGAGAATACAATGTGACAGTGGACAGTACTTTTTTCTTCATGTTTGATTCACTCCATAAAGTATAGATTTTATTTGACGGCGGATCAGCCCTTGACGGCGCCCGCAGTAAGTCCGGTGATGATGTAACGCTGGAGGAAGAAGGAAATAATGATAATAGGCAGCGTAATAACCACGGAAGCGCACATGATACCGCCCCAGTCTACGTTGGAATAGGAAATAAACTGATAAATCGCGATAGGTAGCGTAGTAGTATCGTTGGAGCAAAGAACCAGGGCGAACATAAAGTTGTTCCAAGAGAAAATGAACGCCAAAATACCGGAGGTCAGAATGCCGGGAGTAGACAGCGGCAGCATGATTCGGATAAAAGTACCGAACCGGGAGGCGCCGTCGATATAGGCGGATTGCTCAAGCTCTTGGGGCAAGGTTTCATAATATGGAATCATGATCCATACGATCAACGGGAGAGAGACGATCAAATGGCAAATGATCAAGGACAGATAGGTCCCGGAAAGATGCAGGTTGGTAAACAGGATGTACCAGGGAACCAGGAAGGAAACTGCCGGAACAATACGGATCATAAGGATAATGCCAGAAAAAAGATGCTGCTTTTCCCGTGCGATGGAATAAGCGGCGGGAAGTCCCAAAATTAGAGACAGAACGGTAGATACCAAGCTGACGATGAGACTGTTAATAATCGGCTTGGCAAAGTCGTAGTTGACAAACACGTTCTCGAAGTTCTTCATGGTGGGCGTGAAGTTAAACAGCTTACTCATATTCAGTATATCGGCGTTAGTTTTAAAGGAAGCCAGGAACATCCAGAACATGGGAAAGAGAACAAAAAAGAGGAGAATAACAACTACGATGTAAAAGAATATTCTTCCAGTAATCCGAGCGGATCTGGATTTCGCTACATTTTCAGTCATTAATAATCCACCTCCATCTTGCTCTTAATCTTAACGGTGATAGCGGCAATTACCATCACAACAACAAAGAATACGATCAGCATGGAAGACGCCGATCCAAACTGCATAAACTCAAAGGCTTGCCGGTAGGACAAAATATTCATGGTTTCTGTCGCGTAACCAGGGCCTCCCTGAGTCATGGAGTACATGATATCGAAGGTCTTCAGAACATCGATTAATCTTAATAAGAAAGCTGTAAAAATAGTGGGGCGGAGGAGAGGCAGAGTAATATGCCAGGTTACCTGCCAAGGAGTAGCGCCGTCCACCATTGCGGACTCAAAGGGCTCAGTGGAAATAGACGTGATGCCAGCCAAAACAATCAGCATGACCTGTGGAGTCCACTCCCAGATATCTACTACGATCAAAGAATACAGAGCAATATTAGAATCACCTAAAAAGTTTACTGTCGGCATTCCCATAGACTTCAGAATATAGTCAAGAATACCGATGTTAGGATCATACATCAGCTTCCAAACCATACCGATAGCCACAGGGGTTGCCACCATCGGAATAAGGAAAGCTGTTTTTACAAAGTTTTTGCCGAAGAACCGGCGGTTCAAGAACAGCGCGATACCGATTCCCAAAATCATTTCGATTGTCAGAGCGATAGCGGTGAAAATAAAGGTACGGCCGATAGCCATGGGGAACCGGGAATCACTGAAGAGGTCGATATAGTTTTGGAGGCCGACATATTCCCAAGGAATATTGGCTGACATTCTCCAGGAATGAAAACTAAGAACTAAGGTATATATAATCGGAAAAAGCACCATTGCCAAAACAAAAATAATTGTCGGCACGGTAAAGAACCATTTCAGGCGCTTATCTACCCATCTTCCTATCTTTTGCAATTTGAGATTGCCTCCTTTGCTCTTTTTTGGATGCCGCCCGTCTGGGAATTGAAAGAGCCAGGTTTACTGAAACCATTCCAAATCTTTTATACGCCTATCTCCGCGCAGATTTTAAAGCCAAAATCCCCACAATACCGGTTGGCGGTTCCTAAAATGGAGCCTGCAGCTCGTAATGATCTGCAGGCACCACTTTCACATCTGTTTAGACAGGATTACTGAGAAAAGTCTTATTTCTCTTCGTCGAGAAGCTTCTGGAAATCAGCATTAGCGGTATCAGCAGCAGCCTGAACGTCACCGCCCTCAATAGCGGTTACGATGACCTGGCCGATTACGTCTCTGGCGGAAGCAACGTTGATCATGTAAGGACGGTCGGTACCGTAAGCCTTATTACCAACCTCAGCGGCCAGATCCTGGAATTCCTGCGGCCAGCTGGAAAGGCCTTCCACTTCCCATACGGAGGTACGGGCGGCGGAGCTGCCGTTAGACTGCGCATCCTGCTGCATTTCAGAAGAAGCCATCCAGTTGATCAGAGCCCAAGCGGCATCCTTCTGGGTAGAACCATAGCTGATGCCCAGCGCCCAAGGAGTGATGGAATAGTTGCCGTAATCCCCATCAGGGCCGACAGGCAGATCAAAGCAACCGATCTCTTCCAAAGTAATGGCAGAGTTATCAGGATCCCAAGAACCCAGGTTGGTGTTCGCGTCAAAGCGCATAGCGGTTTGTCCCTGGGTGAAGAGGCTCCAGGTTTCTGTCCATGTCATGCTCAGAACGCCGTCAGGGCCAGTGTCGCGGAGCAGCTTGCCGTAGAACTCAAAGGCTTCCACAGCTTCCGGAGTATTGATGGTAGCGGTTTTGGTACCGTCATCTGCTTCCGTGAAGAAGTCAGCACCGTAAGCGCGAAGGAAACCGGAGAATTGAGTAACAGCCGGGTTCGCCATACCACGGCAGGCGAAACCAGAAACACCGGCGTCACGGTCTGTCAGTTTTACAGCCACATCATACAACTCGTCCATGGTTTTCGGATAATCATCCTCGGTTAAGCCAGCAGCCTCCCACATGGTTTTGTTGTAATAAACAGCGCCGGACTCCGTCATAACCGGTAAACCAACAGCATCTCCGGTGGCAGGATCCTGGGTGACTTCCTTAGAAGCATCCATATAGTCGTCATAGTTGGCGGCTTCCGGATCAGCGTCTATGTAGGGCTGCAGGTTTTCCAGCCATCCATTCTGTACAAACAGTAGAGTTTCGTCCAGAGGACGGAACATGAGAGCGTCGATATCAGCGCCGCCGGCAGCCATGCTGACAGCGATCTTATTGGACGCTTGCTCATTGGTAAACTGCTGGAAATTCACTTCGATGCCGTACAGGTCGCGCAGCTCCTGCAGATGCTCTTCGTCGAAGGCGGTAGTAGCGATTACGTTGTCAACACCAATGACGTTCAAAGTTGTGTTGAATTTCTCGGTATCGCCGCCGGTGGACTCTGCCGCGGAGCTATCACCAGCAGTACTGCTGTCGCCGCCGGTAGAAGAGGTGGTACCTCCGTCACCGGAGCAGCCGGCAAATATGCCGGCCAGCAGCGCGATCATGGTGAGGGCGCTCACTAGTCTTTTTGCTTTCATAAATCTTCAGCCTCCCAAAATTTTATTTTGCCGGCCTTTCGGCACAGCCTGGTTTAAAACCGTTTTCCGGCTCCTGATCCCTCGCATACAAAAGCCGGAAAACGCAATACCCTAAAACCAATTAGATATGTAGCACAGCCTTACAGCTTGGTCGGATCCAAATAGTTCATCTTCTCGATAGCGTCGATCAGCTCTTTTTGCTCTTCGGGGCTGATGGTGCGCAAAGGCTCACGAATAGAATCATGGGCAATCACGCCGCGATGCTTCAGGCATACCTTATATCTGGACATGTTGTTAGGACCGCTGATGTAGTCGATCATCAGATTCGTCTTTTTCTGAAGCTTTCTGGCTAATTCGATATCACCCTTCTGGAAGGCATCGTAAATAGCTACGAAATGCTCAGGAACCACATTAGCATTACCAGAGATTGTGCCGTCGCCGCCAGCACACAGAGTGACAAAGAAGAGATCGTCGGGACCAGCCAGCACAGAGAATTTGCCGTCGTTGACATTCATGAACTTCATCAGTCTGGGCATGTCAGGATAGCTGTACTTAATACCAACAACGTTCTTGCAGCGGCTGGCAACTCTTTGGGCCAGTTCCGGTGTGATGTCATTCACAGCCAATTGGGGAATGCCATACAGATAGATGGAGAAATCATCGGAAACGCTTTGGGCTACCCGAACAAAATATTCCTCAAGCTCTTTCTGATCCAGCTTGAAGTAATAGGGGGTAACGACACCAATACCATCCGCGCCAACCTTTTCCGCGTGCTGAGCAAGCTCAATGGTATCCTTCGTAGTCAGAGCGCCTACCATGGAGAACACCTGAACACGGCCGTTAGCAACCTTCAGACAGGTTTCGAGAACCTTTTTGCGCTCTTCTAACGTTAGATAGCACATCTCACCGGTAGAACCGTTGGGATATAAGCCATGAACACCCTTATCGATCAGGTATTCGCAAAGACTTTCCAAGCTCTTGTAGTCCACCTGCTGATCAGGGGTCATCGGGCAAGAAATCGGGACATTAACACCTTTCATTGTTTTCATGACACATGTTCCTCCTTGATGTAATGAATTGCCATAAATGAAATAAAACAGTTGGTTTTGTGCGTATTTAATAAAATAAAATTAACGCACTTGTGTTTTGTAGACATATTAATCTTGTTTATACCTAAAAGTCAATAGTTTTGAACGATTTTTAAAGATTCGAAAATTGACTTCAACAATCGCAATTTGGAATTTATCACTAATTTTTTTAGAAATACAGCCATTTTTTTGTAATTTAGAAGATTAGTTTTATAAACTTGTTGGTTTACATAATTTTATTCGCTTTGGAATGGGACGGAATTTCAAAAAATTAATAATGGGAGTATGTTGTTCTCTAAAAATAATTACAATTTCTCTAATTGGTATAGTTTGACATGCATTTAGGCTTAGTAAGAAAGAGACGACAATCCTAGACATTTTTTGTATCA
>CAKTAA010000109.1 GCA_934526185.1 uncultured Eubacteriales bacterium
CCGGATTATACAGAGGCCAGCGCTGTCGAATTCCGAAAGAGCGTGTTGAATGAAGACTATCTGAAACAGCTTGATTTTTACGGTGCGTTTGATGCCGAAAAACTTATCGGCATGCTCGCTGTTCGGCGTGGCGGCAACCACATTGCGTTGTTCTTTGTGGACGGTGACTATCAAAGGCAAGGAATCGGCAGCGCGTTATTCATAGCAGCGTTTGCAGACTGTACGGAAGACAAAATAACTGTCAACTCGTCACCATATACGGTGCCGATCTATCATGCACTCGGTTTTCGTGATACCGATTCCGAACAGGAGCAGAGCGGAATCCGCTATACGCCGATGGAATATATTCTGCACGATTCATCTTGTCCCTGCAAACGGACAAAATGTGAGCGGTATGGAGACTGCCGTGCCTGTCGGAACCATCATAAAACGGTAAAAGGAACTCCTGTCTCGTGCGACCGTATAAAATCGAATACAATGATAAAAGCGGAACGATTGAAAAGAAGAAAAACCAAATAAAATTGTACGGGTACGCAGACAAAATCATAAGGGCAGCAGCTATCACTATGGGCCGAATTTTAGCCGAAAACCTGGCAGCGGAAGGGGATATTACCGAATTCTTTCTGTATCGGTCGTTATTCCTGTATTGAAGATGAAACAAAGAGCCCCTGTTGAAATGAGAAAAGTGTGATAATTGATGCATTTGAGCAGGCGTATCTGTTTATTTTCACCATACCTAAATACTGAGTTACATCGTCTGGTGCGACAAAGTCTTTTCTTGATCTGATGTTTAACTGCTGGATGGTACACCGGTCGAGGGAATGGATGTTTACGAAGCACGCCGTTATTTTCAGTGCATCGGCAGGCGCTTCCTGCAAGAAGGCGATGCAGCCAATCAAAGATTCGCTGTTCTACTGGGATGTTATACCTATAGGCTTGCTGTTCAGGCGGAAAGCTGAGGCATGGTAAAGCCGGAACGGAAAGCAAAAATCGAAAAGGACATCAGTTGCATTGCCGAAAAAATCGACTGTATAAAACCGTCGCATGTCGGTACCCAAACGAAACTCATATTCAATATGAATATGATGTATGAAAAGGGACGGGATTCCTCTCCAGCCGACAAAGAGTACTGGCAGGAGCGCGGCTGGATCGGCAAAGCAAGATCGTGGAAGAATGAATCCTGTCAATCACGACAAACGGATAATCAAAGATTCTGAACAATTGCCTGCGATGTAAAGTTCTTATTCACCAGTGCAATCATACGGTGAAATCACTGTCCAGCTTTCCGCTTCCGTTGTTTTTCGGGCAGTTGGGGCTCGAAAAGGCGAATGTCACTGAGGCAGGGGACGTCAAGAGCGATATTATGAACGGCGGCAATCGTGATGCTGCTTACATTTCCGCTGTTCGTACCGTTCTTGGTTTTTTACACCGGCGGCGTATCGGATATGACAGAACAGTTGCACGCCGGCTCGGCACAGCGGGCGGACTCGGTGCGTGGCTCGACAGCATTGCCGATTTGTTATTTTTCCTGTCGGCAGCAATAAAGCTACTGTCCGCAATGTGGGATTTGTTTCCAGTTTTTGCTTTGTGGGTGGTCTGTGTAATAGCCGGAATCCAATATGTCACGGCGGTTTTCGGTACGGTTAAATTCCGCAGGCTGTGTTTCCTGCACACCTACAAGAATAAGCTCACGGGAACGGCTGTATTTCCACAGTGTAAATTTTTTCGCCGGAATTGCATACGCCGTCTGCGTCATTGCCTTTCTTTCGGCTGTCGGAGAATTTGCCTGCGCAGTGAAAAGGAATGTATATGATCCGGAAGATAAATTTTTCTGCTTTTTATCCAACCGAAAACAACAATCCGGTACTTAATAGATGAACAACATGTTGTGAGAACTGTAAAACAGAGGTGAAGTCATTGAACGGCAAAGACACTGTAAAGCAATTTGAAGAAGTATATCTTGCAAAGATCCTCGGGTTCTGCTATCAAAAAGTTAATTCGCGTGAGGATGCAGAGGATCTGTCTTCGGAAATAGCGCTTGAGATCTTAAAAGCGATAAACTCCGGAAAAGAAATCGATAATCTCAGTGCATTTGTCTGGAGTGTATCAAATCACACCTTATTCAAATGGCTGCGTTCGAAAAAATACGGAACGACTGTATATCTTGATGAGCTGTTTGTTTCTCCGGACAACACCGCAGACGACTTGATCCGACGGGAAACGGAAAACATACTGCATCGCGAAATTGCACTATTATCTGAAAACTACCGCAAGGCAACCATTCTGTATTATTTCGAGGAAAAAAGCTGCAATGAGATTGCTGCATTTCTCGGCAAAAGTGTCGGTACTGTGAAATGGTGGCTTCACAACGCAAGAAATTTTATTAAGGAAGGATTTGATACCATGCGTGAATACGGTGAAATGAGCTACAACCCCGGAACATTGTACTTATCATGTACCGGTCTCCCTGGAAAAGACAATGAACCGATGAGCTGCGCAAAAAGAAAGCTGCCGCAGAATATTTTAATTGCCGCATATAAGGAACCTGTTTCAATTGAACAGCTCTGTACCGAACTTGGAACGCCGGCAGCATATATTGAGGACGAAGTAAAAAACCTCACGGACAATCAACTGATGAAAGAAATTTCAACAGGCAAATTTCAGACAGATTTTGTAATTCTGCCCGGTCAGAATACCGGAATGGCACATAAAATTTATAATGCATGTTTTCCGGCTTATTACGATGCGCTTATGTGCTTTTTGAATGACCGTAAAAGCGTTCTCGCAAGCAAGGATTTCAACACTGCGAACTTCTCATGGAACAGACTACTGTGGGTGTATATCCATATTATAACGGATATTGACGTGTCAAAATTCCGTCATGAGGTCTGCAAGGCCGTATGCTATAATGATATTCCGGAAAGACCGAACGGCGGAAAATGGATAGCCTTAGGTTATAATAACGGTTGGTTCTTTGACAGTCGGGAAGGCAAAGAATATATTCCATTCGACGGTCCGGTTCATAAAACAGGGAAAGATTATGCGCAAGGATTTTTCCACTACTGGAGCGGACTTGACAGTAATGTTTTCTTTGATATTCCAGACGGCGTATTTGCTTTATGCCGCGAAATCATTAAAGGAAATATATTGCCGGAGGACTTGGACGAAGATCAGAAATATCTGTTTAGCATTGCTCTTGAAAAGAAGCTGTATATTAAGGACGGTGACAGCTTTAAGCAAAATTACTATTTCATAGGACATGGCGAACTGGAGCAGTTTGAACAGATTGCGTACGAGTTTTATCCTGTCGCAAAGGAATATTTCAACAAGGCATACAAGCTGGTGCTCGATGAGTACAAAGTGACTGTTCCGAGGCACTTGAATTGGCAGATGGGTAACTTTCTGTCAAATCATCTCGGCAATTTTGTTACATGCTCGCTGTATGAGGGTGTAAAAAGTGGGACACTGTCCGATCCTGATGAAAACAACAGAGATTGGCTCAGCTTGTTTACCGCTGAATAATTTTCTGCCCGGATCGGTTCGCCAATCCGGGCTTCTTTCTATCGATAAATCATCGAAAATGTTTATAATATCCATAACACCACTCCGCACAAAATATTAAGAACCGTAACGCCTGCCCTGATATAATAGGTGCATACAGAAAGAAGGGATACTATGGACTGGATTACGGGAATACAGCGGGCGCTCGACTACATCGAAGCGCATCTGACGGACGAGGTCGATTATGAAGCTGTAGCGAAGGAGGCCGCTTCATCAGCATTTCATTTTCAGCGGATGTTCAGTATGCTTGTCGGCTACACACTCGGCGACTACATCCGTATGCGCCGGCTGTCGCTTGTCGCCGATGAGCTGCACCGCACCGGTGATAAAATCATCGACATCGCGCTGAAATACGGCTATGACACGCCTGAAAGCTTTTCCCGCGCGTTCACCCGATTCCACGGCATTACGCCCCGTGACGCCCGCCGCGGCGGCTGTATCAAGTCCTTCTCCCGGCTTTCGGTAAAATTGATTTTGGACGGAGGTAATCTTATGGATTACAGAATTGAAAAACGCGACGCATTCAAGATTGTCTGCAAGAAAAAGCTGGTCAACAAGCCGCAGGGCGATACTGCCACCGCCGACATCTCGGCGTTCTGGGGGGAAGTCAGTGGCAGCGGCATGATGGAAAAGCTCTGCAAGTATGCGGACTTCTCAAAGCTGAACGGTGTGCTTGGCATCTGCTTTTCCGGCGATATGGCGGACGGCGGCTTCCCCTACGGTATCGGCGCGGAATACAACGGCCAACCGCTCGAGGACGATTTCGACATCGTCGAAATTCCGGCATACATCTATGCAGTGTTCCAGTGCAAGGGACAGATGCCCGATGCATTCAAGGACACCTACAAAAAGATCTGTACCGAGTTTTTCCCGCAGAGCAGCACCTACGAGTACGGCAGCGGCATCGAGCTTGAGGTTTATCCTTCCGCGGATGTGCAGAATCCCGATTATTCCTGCGAGATCTGGATCGCTGTCAACGAGAAAAAGTGATTTGATTTCAATTCAGCCCAAGGTAGAATCATAATCAATTCTGCGGTTTTTGTGTATCTGTGGGCTGTCAGTTATAATGTAATCAGAAAGAGCGCTCTTTGCTATTATTGAGAAGGTGTCCGATATGGATTTATTACTCGGCAATAAAATCAAAGAATTGCGCAAGGAGCGCGGCGTTACACAGCAACAGCTTGCAGATGCGATTGGCATTTCATTTCAGGCGATCTCAAAATGGGAAACCGGTATAGCACTGCCTGACATTACGCTTGTCCCGGCACTTGCAAACTGCTTCGGCATCACAACTGACGCTTTATTTCATTTCAACTTGCATGAAATGCAGAAAAAAGTGGAATACATCAGCGATGAAGCATACAAATTCAGAGAGAGCGATGCGGAAAAGCGCAGAGCCATTCTTGAGGAGGGGTTAAGGCGGTATCCGGATAATGATATTTTGCTGAATAATCCCCTTTATGTTATGAATTACTCTGAGAAGCCTGATGAAACAATAGCTGTTGCAGAAAAGCTTATTGAGCATACAGATCAGAGCGATGTCAGATATGATGCTCTCCGTTTCCTTGCATACGCATACAATGCCAAAAGCGACATTAAAAGTGCAGAAGCAGCGATAGAGCAGATTCCGGAGATTTACTTCAAATGATGTGTAAAATATCAGAATGCTGTGAGGACGATGGTAACAAGGCTGAAGCTATCGCAGAGATTGAGTGCGATTTGAGATTATTTGATGTGATGTTTGAAAGAGGGGCAGAAAACAATTGTTATAATAATTATGTGGAATACATTAATTAGCAGCTTGAGAGACTGAAAAAATAATTCACGAACGACTGCACCCATCGTATGCTTTACCTCATAGGATGGGCTTTTTTCATATATTCGTTACCTGTTTCGGCGAAATAAAACAGGTGCAAATTTTCTTCGGGCAACCTGACAAAACAGCGGCCGAATAAAGCTAAGACGTGCCGATAATACAGCGCAAACAAGTGATCTGACACACATAATTCGCAGCAAAGCCAAATGGATGAAGTTAATCGCCGGATATTGTAAATTGCGCCTGCGCAGAACTCAGCATTTGACGAAGTGTTAAATTGTGATAATATTTTATGGCTTTTCGAATATCTCTATCCTCTGTGTTCAGCCGTACAAGCCGTTAGATTTCGTTATGCGTGAGCAGGCTCTTTCCTTTTGCAGACCGCGATTGCCTGTTGAACAAATACTCACTTATTTTAGCTAAGGTTGCCGTACTAAAATTCTTCAAGTATTTTCCTCTCCTTGCACCTCCGCATCTGTTATTCCCGATACAAAACTGCTCTCTCGTTTTTCTGCCGTTATTCGATTGATCTTATTTTGTGTCATATTCCTTGATTGTACTGCGAATGTAGAAACGTTTGCATCATATATTTATCGCATAAAACTTGATACGTGTTTCTGCATATTGTTTTGTGTTTAAACAAATTTCTGAGTTTAAGCGATAATTTTGTAAAGCTTTTTGAGTCGGGCGCACTGCTGCTGATAATAACTGTAAAGCGGAAGGATGCGCATCAATCTGCGGATGCCTTGGTCAGTAACGGCAATATTTTCAGACTCACAGGCTTCTTCATGTAGTACCGCAAATTAAATTGGACCTACGATGCCGGTAAAAGCTGTTTTTAAGTGCTTGCAGTATAGAAAATAATAGGATAAACTTATTTCAGCCGTTCCCAGACCTAAGAACACTGTTAAATAACGCAGAATGACCATACATCTCAATATTTAACTCAATCATTTCATTTAAAAAATTTCGAATTTGTATTCGGAATATAGGAGAAACCTATGAAAGTATTGCTTATCAACCCGCCGCTATGTGTGCATGAGTTTCCGCATCTCGCGCTGCCAACGCTGAAAGGATATTTAAAAGAACAGAAAATACAGTGTGATATGGCAGATTATAATGTACATCTCATGGACTCAATTATTGACGACGGCTTTGAAAAGGTTGAGAAGTACTATTTGACACGGGGCATGCGCACGACGCTTCCGGAAATCAAAAGACGATTCCGTGACGCGAGAGAAGTTTTTCTTTCAAAGGAGCATGTAGGCAAAGAGGATCGGGCGCAGAAACTGATAAATACCTACCTGCGGATTGCAGGTTCCAATATTTTTGATATTTGCTTTAAACCGGATTCCCTGAAGAAAATAAAGGAGGAGTATGATCGATATGATTTTTACCGGTCCTCAAACAGGATCATACGGTATCTTCGGGAAAGAGTTCGGGAAATCTCCGAAAAGGATTACAAAGTCATCGGTATATCGGTGCCGTTTACCAGTCAGCTTTATTATGCCCTAATTTTAGGAAGGGCGGTGAAAGAGGCCTTGCCGGAAGCAAAAGTCGTGTTGGGCGGGCCTCAGATTTCGCTGTTCTGGGGAATCCTTACAGGGCATGGGCCGTTTCGCGCTTCTTATGACGGTCTTCTATACGGCATGGGTGAAAAGGCCATCCATGCGTACATC
>CAKTAA010000110.1 GCA_934526185.1 uncultured Eubacteriales bacterium
CCCCTTGATGCGTTTTTTCACATTATCAATCATCCGGCATATTTCATCTATAATATTTTAATACTTTTGACTACGCTGTCGCTGAGCCTGTTTACCAAACGCAGAATTTTTTCGCTTGCTCTTCTGTCGGTAGCATGGATGAGCATTGGTATAGCTAACTGTATTCTGCTGGGCTTTCGGACACAGCCCCTATCTGCAATGGACTTTCGAATTATTCGCGCAGCTATTGCCATCATGCCGATTTATCTCACAAAGGAGCTGGTTGTTCTTTTAATCGTGCTTGTCACACTGCTTATACTTGCCTTTGTGTGGATCTGGAAGAAAGCGCCGAAATTCAAACGAATGACCGGTCAGGCTACCAAAACCGTCTCCGCACTGATAGTCTCGCTTGCTTTTGTCACAACGACCGGGATTTATACAAACGCTCTGGAAAATCAATATGACAGCTTGAGCGAGGCCTATCAGAATTACGGTTTTGTCTATAGCTTTGCACGAAGCATCCTCGACATCGGTATCGATAGACCGGAGGATTACAGTAAAGAAACTGTTGAGAAAATATGTGAGAATTTTCCGGAAGTGAAACCGAGCGACGAATGCGTCCAACCCAACTATATTTTTCTCCAGCTCGAATCCTTCTTCAACGTCAATGAAATCAACGATCTGACCTTTGAAAATAATCCTTTGCCTTTTTACACCTCAATGCTTGAGAAAAATCCGCATGGGTATTTAACAGTACCAACGATCGAGGGCGGTACGGCCAACACGGAATTTGAAATTATCAGTTCCATGAGCCTTGCTAATTTTGCGCCGGGAGAGGTTCCGTATCAGACACTGCTCAATAAAACACCGTGTGAAAGTACCGCGCGTATTCTAAAAAATCAAGGCTATCTGACGCATGCGCTTCACAATCACACCGGCACCTTTTACGGAAGAAATCAGGTTTACGCCAATTTCGGTTTTGACACTTTTACGTCCTCAGAATTTATGACGAATCTGACTTATAATCCAATTGGTTGGGAAAAGGATGAGGTCCTTGAAAGCGAGATACTGAATATTCTCCGCACAACCGCTGAACGTGATTATATTTACGCAGTTTCAGTTCAGGCACATGGCAAATATCCGGACGTTTTACCGGAGAGGGTGCGCCCGCTATACAGGTCAGCGGCGCAAAAGACAGCTCAGAGGAGGCTATGTGGGAATATTACGCGGGACAGATACGAGAAATGGACGTTTTTTTGCAGTCTCTGGTACTTTCACTTTCTGCATATCCCGAACCGGTTGTGCTGGTCGTATACGGAGATCATCTCCCAGCGCTTTCCATCAGCAACGACCGGCTTGCAGAAGGCCGAAGCATCTACCAGACGGAATACATAATATGGAATAATTTTCAGAGTGATACTCCCGAGAATAAGAATCTTGCCGCCTACGAGCTGAGTGCCTATGTACTGGACAGGTTCGGCAGCGGAGGCAACACGCTATGTTCCCTGCAGCTTTCGACTGATAGTTTTGAAGAAAAACAGGACGCTCTGGCTCTTCTATCCTACGATATCATTCAGGGGAATGGTTACTCCCTGACAGGTGAGCAACTGAAAGCATCCGTCATTGATCTTGGAATCAAGGATATATCGATGACAGGAGCTTCTACCTCTGCGAACGGATTTCTCTATGTTTACGGCACAAATTTTACATCATCAAGCGTTGTCAGAATCAACGGAGCTTCCAAAAGGACTGTGCTTGTCAGCGAAACAATGCTGGTTGTCTCCAATGCAGACTGCAGTGCGGGCGACGAACTGACTGTTGCTCAGATAGCTGATGATTTTACCGTACTGAGTGAAACACAGCCATGGATATACAAAACATCGTCTGAGGATATTTCGCAGATAACTTCGAACGATTGAGTGGTATTCTCCGATATAATTCACCTCAGCAAACGCCACAGAGAACCAATAAGCGAGTCAGAGACATCCCATCTCAGCAGAGGATCATGCAGGATCATACGCGCGATATATACTGTAAAAACCGCAATGCAAACTGTATAGACTGCTTTATCTTTCCATTTTTTGGGGACTCGCTGAAGAAATACTTTCTCATGAATCCAGAGAAAGAGAAACGGCACAACGATAAAAAACAAAGGATACCACCGAAACGCTTCGGCAAAATGCAGTTGGAGGACGGAAAGACAGGCTCGCGATAGACCGCATCCCGGACAACTGATGCCTGTTACTCTGACGACAGGGCACCCTATAACAAAAATATACAGAAGGCCTATGGCGAATGCGGTGAGATGGATCCCGACAAACCTCAAAATACGTGTCCGCCGTCCTTTTGTAATTTTCTTTGTTTTTTGATTTAGTAACTTCATAGGAACTCCGCTGACTTTTTTATAATTTTGAAAGGATTCTGTTATGACAGAAACAAGATACCATACGGTGCTGTTTGATCTGGACGGTACGCTGATCGATTCCGGAAAAGGCATCACGAGGTGCGCAAGACATGCGCTTCTGCATTTTGGCATAGACCGCGAATGCTCACAGCTTCGACCGTTCGTCGGACCGCCTCTTGCCTATTCCTTTATGGAATTCGCAAATTTATCGAGAGAGGAAGCTGAGGAAGCCATTCGTATCTACCGCGAGCGGTACCGTGACAAGGGTATTTACGAAAACGAAGTCTACGACGGAATTCCTGAAATCTTAGACTGTCTGAGGGAAGCGGAGCTTACTTTAGCGGTTGCTACATCGAAAGCGGAGCCTTATGCGAAACAGATATTGGACATCTGCGCCCTGTCGCCGTATTTTCAGTGTGTCACGGGAAGCGAGTTCGACGGCCGGCGCACGGACAAGGGTGAAGTGATTGAAGAAACGATGCGCCGTTTAAATCTGAGATCGAAGGATGCTGATGGGATCATTATGGTAGGAGACAGGAAATTTGATGCGATGGGCGCCAGACAAAATGGCATTGCCTGTATCGGTGCGGCATACGGATATGCCCCGCCGGATGAGCTTGATATATCAGGCTTTATCTCAATTGCCGGTACGCCGTATGATCTCCCTGCGCTGATTCTTTGATATAAGTACAATTTTAACTTCCCTTTTATTTTATCACAACCGATGCTGCAATTCAAGCTGCTTTTCTTTTCAGCTAACGTTTCTGTTACAAAATCAATGAAAAAATGAAATGAAACGACGGGAGAGTATCTCATGAAGCAAAAACTTCTGGTTATCGGTATCACCATGAATTGTGCGGGAACTGAAAAATCCTTCCTGTCTTTTGCCGGCGCCCTGGACTACAGCCGTTTCGACGTGGATCTTCTGCTGGCTAAAAAGGAAGGACTCTTTTTGTCCCTTCTCCCGCCGCAGATTCGTGTGATAGAAATGGAACAGTACGGTGAAATGTTTCAGCTATCGGCAGATAATGCGGCAAAAACGATATGGAATTGCTTTGGACGAAAAAATCCGTTGGTTCTTTTCGAGGTATTGCCTTACTTTTTGAAAATTATTTTCAATAAAAGTAAGCGCTCTGAAACCGCTACGCGATTGTGGTGTAAACTTTTGAAAAGGTTTCCCGCCGTATCGGAGCCTTATGATGTTGCGGTCGCATATTGGGGAGATCGTACCATGTTTTACATGGCGGACAAGGTGAAAGCCAAAAGAAAAATCGCCTGGCTGCATTTCGACTACGGAAATCCTCCGCGCGATGACAAAACCTATTTATCCTATTTTCAAAAATGCGACAGTGTCGTTACCGTATCTTCCGCAATTGATCATTCGCTTCGAAAGCATCTCCCTCAAATTGCCGGACGCTGTGTGTTGATGGAAAACATCAACAACCCTCAGCTTGTACGCGATATGGCTGACAATGGCAGCTCCTATAAGGATCATGACTTTACCGGAAAACGCTTTCTGACTGTCGGACGGATAAGCGAACAAAAGGGCTATGATATGGCGGTTAAAGCACTCGCCATGCTCTGCGGCGCAGGGTATGATATCAAATGGTACATTTTGGGCGGCGGCGATGAGAAGGATATTCAGGCGCTTCGGGATCAGGCGCTGGCGCTGGGCGTGGACGATCGCCTTGTATTTCTCGGGACAACCGTAAATCCGTATCCTTATATAAAAGACTGCGATCTGTATGTGCAACCGTCCCGTCACGAAGGAAAGCCCATAGCGGTTGAAGAAGCAAAAATTCTGCAAAAACCTATCATCATAACTCGCTATCTTTCTGCCGCAGAGCAACTGGCAGACGGTGCCTACGGTGAAATTTGTGATATTTCGGCTGAAGGAATTTTCGAAAGCTGCAAATATTTGCTGGATAATCCGGACAGATGCGCAGCACTGTCCGAGGAACTCGCCAAGCATGTCTTTGGCAACGCCGACGAAATAAATATATTTTATAAGATGCTGGAAACAGAAAGAGCTGAAACATGATTTTTTCAATGAATGATTTTCCACGCATATAGCATCACAGATTTTATTTGTCTGTAAAATGTCTTTTTTGACAAATTCACCGGCTCTTACTATAATAAAAAAACTTTGAAGGCTATACTCTTTCTTGAGCGAAAATTCAATAGACAGTTCGTAACCATCCTGTCGTAAAACAAAACTACGGAAAGCTGCATATGGCGGGATATCCGCCACGTGCCTTATTTTCCTGTCCGATGGTTTTCGGGCAGGATTTTATTTTTAATTTACGTCAGCATAAGAAAGGATTTTATCATGAATGAATGTTTGCTTTTCATCAGTATTCCGGTTTTATACGGAGCGCTTCTGCTATTTTACAGGCTTTTCGGTACAAAGGGGCTGATCCCTTATCTCGTATTTACTACTGTTCTTGCAAATATTGAGGTTCTTATTCTTGTCGAGGCTTTTGGCATTGAAATGACACTCGGAAATATATTGTTTGCGACCACCTTTGTTGTAACAGATATTCTGAGTGAAAATGTCGGAAAAAAAGCCGCAAAGCAGGCGGTAAATATCGGGATCGCTGCTTCTATCCTGTTTGTTATTGTATCACAATCGTGGTTTTTGTATGTTCCGGGAGCAAACGACTGGGCTTCTCCATCTATAAGGACGCTCTTTGCCAACACACCACGCCTGATACTGGTCAGTATGGCAGTTTATGCCGTTGTACAGCGCTTTGATGTCTGGCTGTATCATATCATCTGGTCCAAAACCGAAAAAAAATACGGCGACAGACGGAGAGGGCTCTGGCTGCGGAACAACGCTGCAACCATGGCTTCCCAGCTACTGAACGCCGTACTATACAATCTTGGAGCATTTTGGGGTATTTATTCCTCTGCAACACTTTTTCAAATCATCCTGTCAACCTTTGCCATATACGTCGTTACCGGACTTTGTGATACTCCCGTAGTCTATATTGCAAGGCGTATGAAAGAAAAGGGCGTCATACCCGATGAGTCTGCAGACGTTTAACCTTTTTTCTCCTCATCACGCTCCCTTTGGGCGAAAGTCAGCTTATTCAGCAGAACTACTGTGAGTATGATGACGCCGGTAACAATAAAAATTCCCAGCATTCCCTTCCCCATCATCGGCAGCGTTTCCAGAAACGCCTGAGTATTTATTTTAAATGTCATAACATTTCACTCTCTCTTTCCCAATTTTCAGTTTTATGATGAACCAATTACAAAACAAAATTCAGAAGCAGACCGCCTGCGATCACCGAAGCAATTTGACCGGATACATTGGCGCCTACCGCGTGCATCAGCAGAAAATTCTGATTGTCCTCTGCCAGTCCCATTTTATGGACAACTCTTGCCGACATGGGGAAAGCGGATATTCCGGCTGCTCCTATCATGGGATTTATCTTCTTTTTCATAAACAGGTTCATTACCTTGGCAAACAGTACGCCTCCGAAGGTATCGAAAATAAAGGCTATCAAGCCAAGCAGCAGAATCATAAGAGTATCCACACGCAGGAATGCCTCCGCCTGCATTTTTGACGCTACTGTCAGTCCGAGAAGCAATGTTATAAGATTTGCCAGCATATTCTGGGCGCTATCCGACAATGAATTCAGCACACCGCACTCCCGTATCAAGTTGCCGAACATAAGAAAGCCGATCAAAGCAACCGATCTCGGTGCAACCAGCCCTGTTATGACCGTGATGACTATGGGAAACAGAATCCGCGTCAGCTTGGAAACGGATTTCTGTTCATACGGCATGCGGATCATCCGTTCGCGTTTGGTTGTAATAAGCCGTATGATGGGTGGTTGAACAATCGGCACCAAGGCCATGTAGGAGTACGCGGCGATAATGATCGGTCCGATATAGTCTGATTTTAAAAAATTTGCAACAAAAATGGAAGTGGGACCGTCAGCTGCGCCAATAATTGCTATCGATGCCGCATCCTTGAGAGCAAAGCCCATCAGTGACGCCATGCTCAGTGTAAAAAATATGCCAAACTGTGCTGCCGCGCCAAACAGCAGCAGCTTGGGATTTTCCAGGAGCGGTCCAAAATCGATCATTGCTCCGATACCGATAAACAACAGCAGGGGAAACAATTCGTTGGCAATTCCGGCGTTAAACAGCAAGTCAATGACACCTGCCTCGGTCTCGCCGTTTACAACCTGATCTACGGCACCCGACATCGGTAGATTGACCAGAATGGCGCCGAAGCCCATCGGCAGCAGAAGTGCAGGCTCCATTTTTTTACGAATTGCTAAAAATATCAGCACACCTCCGATGAGCCACATAACCAGCTGCTGCCATTGCAGCTTCAATATGTTCTCGTATAAAACTTCCATCTTTTCACTCTGCAGTTCTCTGAGAACTGCCCCTTTCTTCCATATTTCATTTTTTGCCGCAATCATACCTGAACAGCAAAAGAAAAAGACCGTTACAGCAGAAAATTTCCCGGATTTATCGGGTAATTTTGCCATAAAAGTCTTGCTTTCTATAATAAGGGCGGGCGGTTTTACCGCCGTATTGTCGCCGCTTATGACACGCTTTAGTGC
>CAKTAA010000111.1 GCA_934526185.1 uncultured Eubacteriales bacterium
CCGGTATTTTTCCTGCCAGCCGGTTGGCCAGAGCTGCCGACAAACAGCTCTTCCAACCAGAGAAATTGACCCTGTCACGTCATCGTCTATTGTCGCTTGTCTCGACAACAGTTCTGAGTAGCGCCAATAGCAAGGGTCCTTCGTCATGGCTTCAGACAGAGAAAGTATCCGTTGCCAGTCCTGATCGAAAGCGAATAAACGTAACTCCTCCTTTATCTTCCGGTTGCAGTCGCATGATTCCTCGGCGTTATATGGAAACTGGTTTTCTTCTGCGAGGTATTCCGGTTCGAACTGTCCCATCGTTATCTTGCCGCGGCAATCGGGCTTGTCCCGGTAAATACGGTTAAGTGCAGATATCGCTGTGAACAGCCAGGGGAGTCCGGTGTGCTCCCCGTATACGATTCCCGCTTTTTGCAGGCTACTGTCCCCGGCAAGGCTGGAATAAAGATAATGCTGTAAGGTATATGGCTTTCTGCTTAAAATAGAGCAGGAGATCATATCCGTCCCCCGATCCAGAAGCCCGCCGACCGTACTTGAAAATTCTCTTACGGACTGCATCTCTGTCAACCCCGGTATCCCCAATAAAATGTTAGTGGTCACCTTAAAGCCATATGTGTGGCATAGTTGTATCGCCGTTTCCAACTGCTTATCCGTTAAATTTTTATTGATCCAGTGGTTTCGAAGCCATTCATCCCTGCACTCAACGCCCAAACGAATCCAAATCCCGTTAGAACCTACATAACTTTTTAGGCTTTCCAGACGCTCTTTGCTGACGCTTAAAGCACTGGTTTCGAATTCATATACCAACGGTCGTTTCTGAAAAACCCCATTTTTTCCAAAGAGCACCTCCAGCACTTCGTCTGGAACCTCCTGCGAGTTTAGAAAGTTGTGGCTATATATAAATTCGTGAACATTCCTCATGTTTACTGGTTCCTTCGATTTCAGGATAATGTCTTGAATCATTTTTGCATACAATGTAACGTCCTTTTCTCTCAAAGCCTGGATTTTAGCCGATTCGGTACAGTCTTTTGTGTGAAGGTTGCACATACTGCAACCGGACAGCTGACCATCCCTTAAATGATAGGTACATCCCGGAGAATTGATAAAGCTGAGCCGTTTGTTTTCCATCCTATAACTGCTCAGTTTTTCGCTTTTTGTCAACTGTGTATACAGTTCTTCCGCATCCAACGCCATTGCCTGCTGATAAGCCCTCTGGTATTCATGTGCCTCGGGCTGCCACAGCTTTGTCATTACCTCATCAATGAATAAGATACAGCTTCTTTCCTTTCTCCTTAGCAGTCTGTTTCTGCTCTTCAATATTCAACCGGTTCCTCTTCAAAGGAGTAGATGACAGAATACCGCCTGCCGTTGTACAGAATCGCTTCTGCATTGTTATAGGGGTGCAGACCATTCATATAGGTCGTAAGAATCATTTTCCTGATAAAAAAACATTTTTTCATCAGGGAATATTGATTTCCATAAACCAACAATATGTTTTTTTCTCGGTTCACCGGGCTGGGGAAAATCGTGACAACACAATACGCCCCCACATAATGCCTGCCATTATACATATAGCCTTTTTCGTCCAGCTGGAGGGGCATATCTTTTGTCAGTTTTCGCACCGTTTCCAGCTCACTGAAAGCTGCTATTCTGATAATATTGTTCTCTAGGTAGATGGCATCATTTGCCTCTGTTTCCTTTAAAACAGGATAATCTGTATATAGGGCCAAATCCCACCCCTGTGTGGTCGGGTGAGCCAGCACGTCCGCAATCTTGAGCAGAGTTTCCCTTTCTTCCTGCGATTCAAAACGAGAAGGGACAATCACCCTTACGCGGTCTAAATAAATGCCGCATATACCCATACCAATATTGTCGATGTGTTTGGGGACTAATTGAAGCCCTTCGGCGGATATGTTATATCCGGCAAAGCTTTTTTTCAGAACAAGTGCGACCGGACAATCATTTACCGTCTCTGCCCGGCCGTTTATCGATACCGTTATTTTTCGGTGTAGCATGTATTCTGGAATTTGCAGGGAAAGCACCTCTATATTTTCCAATTGCAGTCGAATGGCATCTCTGTCGGTTATCTCCGCTTGAACTGCGGCAAACCGTTTTCGAGGCTCAATCTTTCCAATTTTTACCCAGCTGCATTGATTGTGCTTCATTCTCTCGGTCCTAAACTGAATTTTACGCGGCCAGTCGTCTCTCTTATGCGAGAGCAGCCATTCCTGCACAAATCGGCTCCTGCCGACGCAGTACAAAGTGTTATCGTCCGCTTCTCTAATGCATATCGGATAGAAGTCGGCGGCTGTGTGTTTTTTTAAAAACTGCTCCGGTTTGCGAAAGCTGTCTTCAAAATAAGATTCATGTTCGCCGGAAACCAGTAAAATATTCGTATTCGTCAGATTCCCGATATTCGGGTAATAGGGAATACCGCTGATGACTGCCACCCCTGCTAGCAGATGCGGATATGCCTGCGCAAAGGACCATGCAGCAAAAGCCCCGCTGATGCTACCAATCATGTAAATCCTGTCCCTGTCAATTTGAAAACGGGACTCCAGCAGACGGATAATCTCGTTTAGGGACGCTTCCCCGACATAGCTCCCCATTGTGTACCCACGGCAGGTGGCATCCACCATAATACCCGGAACATCCCCATACGCCCTGTGCAGATATTTGCTGTCCCAGCAATATCTCCCAAGGTGCAGAAATATAAACAGGGGATATTTCCTATTGCTTTCGTAAGTTTGGGGCAGGCAGATATTATATATCTCGATCGTATTGTCCAGTTTGGAACGGTAGAAAACAGTAGAGTACTTTTCTTTATATAAATAATCCCCAAAATTTTTATCTCGGTCGTAATAGTCTAACAATGTTTCAGCCTCGCGATAGTATTCCAAGAAATCTTCCATGCTCACGTTTGCAATAGGTCTTTCCTTCACGGTATATTCGTGCATAGTAAAAAGCTGCTGTAGCCTCGCCTCAACATTTAGGGTATCTTCCCCGCTCAGGTGATGGTGTTGTTGCCCCTCGGTCAGCCGCCGACTTAATCCGGATATTTTCCCGGTCATATCTAACAGCTGAACGACCTTTTTTACCTGATGTGGGATGCCGTCTATCTGGTATTCCAGCAAATATGTCAGAACTTCGCAGTTGGTCCTGCCTTTGAATTCTTCCAAATTTCGGATTACCTTTTCCCCAAATTCGGCGTCGAATTCTTCCAGATAATTTCCTTCAATGTTCCATACTGTCACATGATATTTTTGATGAAGCTTCATATGCAGATAATCTTTTGGCAGCGCTGAAAACGCGAAGTAGCTTTTTCCACGCAAATCCCAGGTTTCCGCAACGACGTCGGCGCAGCCTAATACTTCACACCGGATATAGTCACGAAAAAGACGGCCGTTAATACCGTCCTCTTCGCTATCAAAATCGCTGATTCTCATGGAAAAGGAAGCCGGCCTGTTAGGCGCGTATGCGTCCACATAATGTCCGATTTCTATGACAAAAAAGTTATTCCCCTTACGAAGCGGATATGCAACGGTGTAACTGTCATTACCATGGATGTAGGAATTCATGATAATATCGCCGTTAATCCACGCTTTCATTTTGCATTGGCAACCCAATCGGATAATGGAATTACTCTCTTTTGAGCAAAATACGCATGAAAATATATATATTTTATCGCTTTGTAAATCGAACTGGGTAAAATCAATAGCTTCATACCCCACCACCTTCTTTACCTGATAAAAGGGAGTATACGTTTTTCCGTCCGCCGTTTTAATCCTGCCCTGGTTATCTAAATCGACCTTACCGTCTTTAAATATCGCCCCCAGATCGCAATTAAGATAATCATTTGATGCCATGTCCTGCACCGGCCCAATACAAAAACATTTCTGAAGGCGAAGACATTGCTGACGGTACTCTAACTTAATATCGCTTAAATTTTCCAGTTTCATTGATATTCAACGCCTTTTCCATTGTGATTTGCTTTCAGTAGTTCATCAAACGTCTCTGGAATAAAAGCGGTTTTCAGCTTCGGCCTGCCCAAGTGAATCAAGCTCAAATACCGCTTTCCTTCCTCAAAGATTAAATGCTTCTCTAAAAATCCTTCAACACAACTGCGGATTTCTTTTTCTTCCAGTTTCGGAATTCGTGCTTTTAAATCTTCAATTGTACAAGGCACCTCCATTGCTTTGAGCAATAAAACCTCGGCGGAACCGATACGATATTCCTTTACCGCTTCATCGCGAGAATCGTAAATTTTATTTTCGTCAGACAGATAGAGCCGCGGCAGGACTCTCTTTGCGGGGTTCCGCCAAGCATTTTTCCACTTTTCCACAAGGGCGGACATTTTTTGAATTCTCTTCATAACCGGAAAAGAGAAAAACGTATACTTTTTTAAATTCTCATATGTATAGGCCATATCCCTCAAATCGCCCTCAGAGAAGGGATAGATATATCTGTCCGCTTGAATATTGGCTGCAAGCTTCAGGCCATATTTCTCCTGGTTTTTAACATAAACACTGTTCCTTTGATAACTTATAGACCAGACACCGCTCGGTGGTGGCAGATGGAAAAGGGACGGAATAATTCGGCAACAGCGTTCATAATCCGTCGCCGTTTCCTCTGGTATTCCAACCAGAATGTTCCAGAGCACGTTTACAGCAGAAAAACAGCAGTTTTTTAAAAAAATAAGGTTGTCAAACACATCTGTTCCCTTTTTCAATAGTCGAAGCGATTTGCTGATGAGTGATTCGATGCCTGCCTGAACAAAGCAGATGTGATACTCCGCCAGCTTTTGTATCTCCTCCCTTTTTATATCCGCACGGACTTCGTAAAAAAAACGGGCATCACCCAGTTCTTCAGAAAGGCGCGGAAAAACTTCAGTCAAGTACTCTATTGGGATGACGCTGTCTATCGCCCAAAAACAGCAGCATTTGTCCCGGTATTTCAGTAAAGAGCGGAGTAACTGAAAAGCAACCTGCGGGCTCATGGTTCTGTATTTGAGATTTCTTCCGTTGATATCACAAAAAGTACATTGGCTTTTTTCGGCCCAGCGGCATCCCCGTGAGGTTTCGAAAAAGAGGATCGGATGAGTTGTATAATTGGGAAAATGATCATTCAAAGAAGTGAAAAAGGAGTCATAGTCAAGCTCCAGAACTTCATCAATACTCAATTCATTCCCCACCTCCTCCAGTGCCGTAGAATCCGGTGCTGTGGGTGCAGCGGATCGTTCCAGGCTTTCTTTTACGTCGTATCGAGCAAAAACACCCGCAATTTTCGCTACTTCAGCCCGCCTGTTTTCCATATGGCACGATATGATTTCGGGAAAGCTCAAAAGGCCCGGCCCGGAAAGCACATAATCCATCATCTCTAGGTTTCGGCTCAGAACCGGCCCCGCCGGGTACTCACAGTTGGAGCCTCCAAGCATAGTAATGATTCTCGGGTTCCTTTCCTTAATTTTCCTGGCTAGGGCCAGTGAGGCCACCTGCTGCTCAAACATTGAGGTGAAACCAAGGATATCCCGGTCGGCCAAACCGTATTTCTCTATTAAGGCATCCAGAAATGCAGAAAGCTCTTCCCTCTTTATTAAGAGGTAGTCTTTCAGTTCTGGCTTTTCAGAATAAAACGCAGTAAAATATTCATCTGCATTGTCCGCTTCCTCCGGAAAGGCCAGGCGGCGGAAAAACCACTCCCTCAAACCTGTAGTGGAACTGACAATATCCAGCCCCGTTTTCTGTCGGCCTGTCTCCATCGAAAAGTTTCTATACCGTTCCCTTCCGAAAAAACGAACAAAATCATGGTTTAAATACAAAATCTCCGTATGGACACTTGTGCCAAAGCGCTTGTCTGCTATAGCCTTCAGTTGTGTCAGCGCAAGCGATGCCCATTCTAGTTCGGCAAACGGCATATTGATTAATGCAACATCCAAAGCTTTACTCATACACATCCTACTCTATTCCGAGAAACCATATAGACTCGCGGCATTATGCCCTTTGATTCCTCAAATTTTGTTGTAACCTGATTTTTTTCACACGAACGGATAGCTTCATATAAAGCGAGGCGATGTCATCGTATGTTTTATCAATTTGTACGCTCGCACTATACTGTTCCAACTGCTCTGTGGTTGCACCATTCCTGCTCATTTCGATACAGGTTTTAAAAAAGAGAAAATTGGTTTCATTATCCCACCTGTTGATTTCATCCAATTCAGCGAATAATTTTTCTAAATTTTTATATTCAGGAAAATTTTGAAGATGCTTATTCACCCATATTCTGTCCATCGCAAGGGTAGTTTCCATAAAATTGGTGGGCGGTTTTTTATAGGCGGAAAAAATAATGTCTTTTACCTCTTTCACGCGGGGATTAACATATTGATAGTCGTGGTATCCTGTTAAATAATTGCTGCCTTCTGGTAACAGACCGTCTTTCAGTAGCTTTTGGCGGATGCTGGACTGTGTGAGTATTTCAAGCTGAGTCTGATACAAATAGAAGATATGACCTAGCCCACTGGTATAAAGAAAGTCAGCATTCGTCAACAACGTTTCGTAATCGCTGTAGGGATTAAAATTGATAAAGCCGAAAGTGGGATGTATCCCGCATTCCCTGATTATCCTGAGGGCGCGTTTGCTGTCTTCAACAGTGGCATTCTTATTATATAGGGACAAGTCCTTGGGGTTCCCGGCCTCTATTCCAATGTAGATACATTCGACACCAGCCTGGTAGGCCTTTTTCAAATATTCCCTGGAATTTTCAGTTATCAGTTCTGAACGGGAAAAAATATGCATATGAACATCAAGGCCGCGGTTTATAATTTCATCAAAAATTTCACTTGCCTTATCTACTCCATCCTCGGCGCGGTCTTCAAAAGTGGCGTCGGTGAATCTGAATTTTTTTAATCCATACTTGCCAATGAGGTATTC
>CAKTAA010000112.1 GCA_934526185.1 uncultured Eubacteriales bacterium
TGTTAAGGGTGCACGCCAAATTGGGAAAACAGAAACCATACGAAAATTCGCCTTGGAAAATTATAAGAATGTAATTGAAATAAATTTTGTCACGGAACCAAAATACAAAGCAATCATTGATAAAGGATTTTCTGCAGAAGAAATAATTAAGATTATAACTTTGATTGATCCTTCTAAGAAATTCATCCCTGAAGAAACTCTGATTTTTTTTGATGAAATTCAGGCATTCCCTGAAATCGCGACATCTCTGAAGTTTTTTTATGAGGATGGGCGTTTTGATGTTATTTGTTCGGGGTCGCTGCTTGGAATTCAGTATAATCACATCGCAAGCATCAGCGTTGGATATAAATTGGACTATCCGATGTATTCTATGGACTTCGAGGAATTTCTATGGGCAAAGGGATATGGGAAGGAGACGATGGAGGAAATTTTGGCGCATATGCTTTCAGGGGAACCTTTTTCGGAAATCGAATATAGAATTTATTCTGATCTTTTTCTGGATTATTGTATACTTGGGGGAATGCCGAACATTGTTTCAAAATATATTGAATACGGAAATTTCCAAGGTTCTCTGATGCTTCAGCGTCAGCTTTTGATAGATTACGAGAGTGATGTCAGAAAATACGCGGAAGGACTTGATCAGGCAAGAATTATCAAAACTTACCGTTCTGTTCCCACGCAGCTTGCGAAAGAAAATAAAAAATTCCAATACAGCCTTGTTGAAAAAGGAGGCAGAGCAAAAGATTTTTATGGATGCATCGACTGGCTTAGTGATGCAGGGCTCATCAATGTCTGCAAGTGCATGGGTTTTCCGTCGCTTCCGTTGAAGGGAAATACAGAAGAAAGTAAATTTAAAATCTATGAAGCAGATACTGGCCTTTTGGTTGCATCGTTAGATGACGAGGCGCAGGATGACTTGCGTGCAAACCGTAATTTAGGCATTTATAAAGGAGCCCTTTATGAAAACTTTGCAGCGGAAGCACTGGTTAAGCAAGGGTACGGTTTGTATTACTATAAAAAAGAAAATTCTACTTTGGAAATGGATTTCTTTATTCGTTCCGCAAATGAGTTAATCCCGGTAGAAATAAAAGCAGGAACCAACCAAGCAAAATCATTGAAGCAGCTCATACAGAGTTCACATTATCCGGATATTAAACATGGAATAAAATTTCATGCGGGCAATATAGGAAATAGTGATCTCATCTACACGTTCCCGTTTTTCTGTATTTTTTTGCTGAAACGTTTCATGCGGGAGACGAAATATTTTGATTAAAAAACGCCGCATAATTTTCATGCAAATGAAAAAACTACGAAGAGAATTTGTATGAAAAGAGGTGCAGGTCATGGAACTGAAGGGTTCAAAAACAGAGACAAATTTGATGGCGGCGTTTGCCGGGGAGACGCAGGCGCGCAGCAAATATACCTATTATGCGGCTGCTGCAAAAAGCGAGGGCTATGAGCAGATTGCCGCATTGTTTACGGAAACTGCCGATAACGAGAAGGAGCACGCCGAAATCTGGTTTAAGCTTTTGGGCGGTATCGGAGATACGAAGGCGAATCTTCTTTCGGGTATTGCCGGGGAAAACTATGAGTGGAGCATCATGTATGACGATTTCGCAAAGGAAGCCGAGGATGAAGGCTTTACGGAGATTGCCGCAAAGTTCCGAATGGTAGGCGCAATCGAAAAGACGCATGAAGAACGCTACAAAGCGCTTCTCAGCAACATTCAGAATCAGGAAGTTTTCCAAAAGCCGGAATCGGTTAAATGGCAGTGCCGCAACTGCGGGCACGAATACGAGGGCACGGATGCGCCGCAAATCTGTCCGGTCTGTGGGCATATGCAGGCATATTTTCAGGTAAAGCCGGAGAATTATTAAAAGGGAGAGCCTTTGTTTCCAATGATATTCCAAAAAGAGAACATTTAATTATAAAAGTCAATTTATATTCCTATTTCGGAACATAAATTGACTTTTTGCGTATAAAATGCTATAATTGGAACACTATTTGAAGGAGGTGGCGACTTTGGTTGAGAGAAAGGAATATTTGAAGCGCTTGATACAGTGGAAGGATGAACAGGTCATCAAGGTTGTTACGGGCATCCGCAGGTGCGGAAAGTCCACCTTGCTTCTGCAATATCAGGAATGGCTGAAAGAGAACGGAGTTTCTGATGAACAAATCGTCACTATTAATTTTGAAGAACTTGAATATGAAGAGCTGCAAGACTATAAAAAGCTTTATGCTTATCTTAAAGACCGTCTGTGCGAGGGGAAGATGACTTACATTTTTCTGGACGAAATCCAGAAGGTCTCCGCTTTTGAGAAGGTCGTGGACAGCATGTATGTAAAATCACAGGTGGACATTTACATGACCGGTTCCAATGCCTATATGCTTTCCGGCGACCTTGCAACGCTGCTGACGGGGCGATATGTGGAGATCAAAATGCTGCCGCTTTCTTTTCGTGAATTTTTGGAAATCACAGGAAGTGAGAAAGAACAGGGCTTATCAGAGTATATGCGCGATGGCGGATTGCCGTATATCGCTGTCATGAATCGCACACCGGAGAAAGTGGATACTTATTTAGAGGGAATTTATAATACAGTAATCGTCAAGGATATTGAAGATCGACAGATTCGGAAAGAAAACAATTCAGATAAACGGAAAATCACCGACATCCTGCTGCTCAAGACGATTGCAAAGTATTTGGCAAGCATTGCCGGAAATCCGGTTTCGATTCGGAGCATCACGGATTATTTAACTTCAAACGGAAGGAAGATTTCTCCGAATACCGTCAGCGACTATGTAGAGGCATTGACGGAATCATTTATCTTCTATCCTGCGGAAAGATTCGATATTGTCGGCAAGCAGCTCCTAAAAGCAAATCGAAAGATGTATGTCGTAGACCTTGGGCTGCGAAATCATATTTTGCCGCGCAGACAGTACGACCTCGGATTTTCTTTGGAAAATATCGTATACTTTGAGCTCCTGCGGCGCGGATACCGTGTCATGATCGGCAAGGTCGGCAGCACTGAAGTGGATTTCGTCGCTGAAAAGCAGGGAGCATACACCTATTTTCAGGTTACGGCAGATATGACAGCACAGGAGACCTTTGAACGAGAGATGAAGCCGCTTCGGTGCATCCGAGATAACTATGAGAAGATCGTCTTGACCGGCGATAGGCTTACGCTCGGAAACTATGACGGCATTCAGGTCAGAAACCTTTCGGACTGGCTGTTGGAAAAATAACTCATAAAAATGTTAAATAACATCTGTCTGCTGTCGCAAAAAGGTGGCGGCAAAGAGGAAAACCTGTTCTTAAAGCTGTTTTATTGGGGGCCGTTTTTAATAAAATAATTTCTGGCGGAATTCTGCTTCAGGAAAGACAAATTTGGCATAACATCATACTTTTGTAGGATAGACAAATTGTTCATACGGTGGTATTCTTATTCAGGAGCCTCTTTCAAAATGCCTTGACAAAAAAAGAGGATGCCGAAGTTTATAGTCGAAGTAATATCTGCAGGATGGTACACAAACCGAGGTTGACAAGTATGACGACACGAACCATAATCTACAAGCAAGCTGATACTGCGCATTTTCTGATTGGCGATAATATAAAACATACACAGGCACATTCTGCCCGTTTTGCCGCGGGTGGGGTGTACTTTTTGCGTGCAGAAATCAAGCGATGTGTGAGTATTGGGTTTGCCATTCTTGCGAGAAAACTTCGATAAAAAAACAAATAGAATTTATGAGAGGAGATATTTATGAAAACAAAAAAGAAAATGATGAGTCTGTTGCTGGCAGTCTGCATGGTTTTGACATTGATGCCGACAACCGCGCTGGCGGAAGAAACAGAAAGCGCACGTAGCAGCAAAACAGTTATTACAACAGTACATGAACTGCAGCAGTTCGCAAAAGCTGTGGACAATGGCGAATATGACGATAAAACAGATGCGGTCGTATCGCTTGAAGCAGATTTGGATTTAACAGGTGTTGCGTGGAAACCGATTGGCAGCGTCTTTGACGGCGACGGAAATCTGCTGCACTACTTCAGCGGCAAATTTTACGGAAACGGGCATACGATTTCCAATTTGGATTTTTCCAAGAACTACGGAAAGGCAGAGTATCCGGTTTTCGGATTTTTCAGCGTGGCTTACGGCGCTGAAATTTCCGGTTTGACGATTCAAGGCAAGCTGGATGTGTCCAATTCAGGGTATGTCTTTTTTGGAACAGTTGCGGGCGTTGCAGAAAACAGCAAAATTTCTGACTGCGTTTCGGATGTATCGTTCACGGATACAAACATATATATCAACGGCCCTGCGGCTTTGTGCGGATATGCGATAAATAGCACGATTGAACACTGCCAAAACAAGGGAAATTTTTCAGTAACGACGGATACTACCTCTTTGCAGATGGGCGGTATCGTAGGTGTTGCTGACAACAGTACCGTACGGTATTGCGCCAATACGGGCGATATGACCTCTTGGACACCCTGTACCGGCGGAATTGTTGGGCAGTTGTTTCAAAACTCAAAGATTATCAATTGTTATTCCACCGGGAAAATGGTTCCTCTTGGCAATGGAATTACGGATTTCGGCGGCATTGCAGGGATAGTTGGTGCAGGTACAGAAATCAGACATTGCTATTTCGCTGGTGAAATGGATTTATCTCAATATACTGCCACTACACCTTATAAGCGTTTAGGCGGTATTGCAGGCGGTGTTTCTTCTGATGCCCCTGCTTTTGAAAACAACTGTTTCATTGAAAAGGAAAATGTTACAGCTTGCAATAAGTATGCTGATGCAGGTATAGCAAAGACCCTTGAATATATGAAAACCGAGGACTTCTACAAGGAGATCACTGCTGCGGGCGGCGATTATCGATTTAATCCTAATGGAACGCCCCTTTTGCCTGCACCGAAATATGCGGTTTCTTTTGTTGTAACACCTGCCGAGTTGACGAATGTAGTCATTAAGGTGAACGGTCAGGAAGTAGCAAACACTGTTGATTTGGAAGCGGGTACTTATGCTGTCGAAGTCAATGCAGATAATTGCGAGGTTTTCAATTCCAATATTACGATTACGGCTGATACAGCAACTCATACGCAGACCATTACAATGACTTATCGGAGCTCCGGTGGCGACGATAGCGACCCGACTTACGCCATCGAGGTGGGCAAGGACATCCGGAACGGCACAGTGACAGCAAACCGCCGCTACGCCGAGCGTGGTGATACCGTGACAATCACCGTCAAGCCGGACGATGGTTTCAAACTGGATGACCTCACCGTTACCGACAAGAATGGTAAGGAACTGAAGCTGACTGACAAGGGCAACGGCAAGTACACGTTCACTATGCCTGCGGGCAAGGTTGAGATCAACGCTGCTTTTGTCAAGGAAGTTGAGACAAGTCCGTTCAGCGATGTGTCCGCCAGCAACTATTACTATGAGGCTGTGAAGTGGGCACAGGAAAAGGGCATCACCGGCGGTATTGGCAACGGCCTCTTTGGGCCGAACCAGCCTTGCACCCGCGCACAGATCGTCACCTTCCTGTGGCGTGCTGCCGGTTCTCCCGAACCCAAGAGCATGAGCAGCTTCTCTGATGTTTCTGCGGACAGCTATTATGCAAAGGCAGTTGCGTGGGCGGTGGAGAACGGTATCACCACAGGAACGGGCGATGGCAAATTCAGTCCTGACGCCACCTGCACCCGTGCCCAGAGCGTGACTTTCCTGTTCCGTGCCATTGGTAAGCTGGTCGATAGCAAGGCAGAGTTCAGCGATGTTCTTACCGATAGCTACTATGCAAACGCTGTGGCATGGGCGGTGGAGAACGGCGTCACAAACGGCATTGGTGATGGCCTGTTCGGGCCGGACAATAGCTGCACCCGCGCACAAATCGTTACTTTCCTTTTCAGAGCCTATCAGGGCAAATAAGAACCCAAGCGGCAGGGAGCCTCTATTGAGGCTCCCTGCCTTTCTCTGTATATCATGGAGCATGATAGCAATCAACTATGAACACATCTCCATGCGCACATTTCTCAATCCGCAAAATACTCGGGCCTGCCAATCGAGGTGAAGCCGCTTTTCCCCGTCACCACCACATTATTCGCGCCACTGGCGCAATGGATGACCATGATATTACCGCTGCTGTCAAAGCCGCAAACAATGCCGACATGGCTGTCACCCGGATAAAAGACAAGGTCTCCCGGCTGGGCGTCACTCCAAGCAATAGGCGTGCAGTAGCTGTGCTGCGCAGTGGCCCCGCCGCCATGCCCAATGACGTATTGTCCGCCGCTCTGGTTGTAGAATACCCAATCCACCATTCCCGAACAATCCAGTCCGAAGGGCCGCACAGTGCCGGTGGTGGAGCTGCCCTCGGCTGTGACCTCCATCGGCATTCCCCAGCGGGAGTCCCAGCCAATTACCAAAGATTTTCCTCCCCAAAAATAATGGACTCTGCCCAAGAGCTGATATGCTGTCAGCACAACTTCTCTGCGTGCCTCGCTGAGATCGGCGGGGAGGTTTTCCATGATCTTCGCTACCTCGTCGGGACTCAGCTCAATGTCTTGGTAGCTGCCGGTGGGCGCCGCGAATAGTTCCTGGTACTCCGGCTGCATGAGTTCTTCCAGTAGCTTCCGCTGATCGGCGCTGAAACGGTATTCATCCGCCATCTGCAGGTAATCCTTTACCGTGACGGTGATGCGCAGGATGACGGTGTCACCCTCATCTTCACCGCCCGAGACAGTCTCGAGATGGTAGGAGATCGCGTTCATGTCCCAGAAGATTTCACGAAGGATCTCCATTTTTTCTTCGGTCAGCGTAGCGACCTCATCCGGCGAAGC
>CAKTAA010000113.1 GCA_934526185.1 uncultured Eubacteriales bacterium
CGAGTGGCTGGAGAAAGGGAACGATCCGTAGTGTCTCCAACTGTATAGCATACAGTCCTTGGAGAGGGACTATAAACACTACTACTTTATAATACGAGGAGATATTTATATGAAAGAAAAAATGAAAACTTTAAAGATGGCTGTAAACCTCATGCTTTGCCTCGGGCTTTGCTTCTGTTCAATGCAGGCGCTGTTTCTGCAGGCTGAAGAGGGAGATGCAGCTTTGCAGCAGATTTATGTGAGTGATTATTTGGTTAATAATCCGGACAAATTGCTTTCTTATGTCGGTCACGATCCAAGGGATCCCGAGAATCCGATGCCCGGCTTTGACACGGCATTTGATGGCGAGCCAATTTGTATTGCCGGAGAGACATATGCAAAGGGAATCGGAATGCACAGCTATGAGCTTTCAGCTGGAGAGGAAACCGGATTGGAAATTGATATTGAAGGTGCAGGCTACACACTTTTCACAGCAACAATCGGAATGAATGATTATCCATGGGCGCAGGAAGTTGAAAGAAATACGGCAGCTTTTTATGTTTTGGTAGACGAAGAGGTTGTATACGAAAGTGATGTCATGACGTATGATGCCGAGCCGCAGCAGATTTCGATCAATATTGCCGGCGCTTCGACGCTTAAGCTTTGTGTGGATCCCAATGAAACCACATACTCTGACAGCGCTTTGTGGGGGAACGCGCTTTTGATTAATGATCCTTCCGTTACTCCTTCTGCGCCGACAGCGACACCGACTCCGGCGTCAACACCGACACCCTCTTCCACGGCTGAAAAGACCGATGCAGCAGCTTCGACGCCAACAAAGGTTACGGTAGAAACTCCGGAACAGAAAACAGATCTTTTTCCGATTATCGTATGCAGTATAGCAGCCGTTGCTGTTGCTGCAGTAGTTATTATAGCGATTGTCGCTAAAAAGAAGAAAAAGTAATTTGTAAGGAACAGAATATTATTGATAATATGCGAAAAAGAGACGGGGAAAACGGTGCCAGAGGAATCACGGTTAATCAGAAGGGCAACCCGTGGCTTCCTCTGGCGCAATCCCAAATGCGGTGTAAAGGTCATAATGTGGCGCAAATAGAGAACCTTCTGGGAATGGCTCATACTCCAGGCCTGACACGTCCTCGTGATTATCCATCATGGCCAGATACGGCATTTTAAGCAGGCTGTCATCGGTCGGAAACACGGATTTGGCTTTGCTGCGCAGCTGGAGGATGCTGGAGTTCTGAAGTTCGGTCTGAGGAAAGGCGACATGGATGGCCGCCTCAAATCCGGCGAGGATATCCGTGCAGGCGATGAAAATATCCTTCACACCACGGCTTTGCAGGCCGTTGAGCACGAACGCTCGGAACTTGGCACTTTCCTTTTCGTTTCCCAATACGTCCTTATAAATGACCTCGGAGGCCGTTGCTGCCACTCTTTTGCCACAGGCAGCATTCTTATCCGTTCCATCTGGTATGAACATCTCTAATGCCTCTCTATTTGACGTGTTGTCATTCCTTTTGCGTACATGAATATGATTTTCTGGTCTGTTTTGGAACTGTCTTCTGGCGCTTCTTGACTGTCTGCGCTGTGGCCTTGCGCTGATATACACATGTTTCCATAATTCGAGTTTTCCCGTCGCTTTTCCAACAGCATAACAAGATTTTTCCGGCGCTTTGCGTTAATTGCTGCTCATTCGCGCATCCACCAGAAGGATCAAAAGCGTTCTGCGCCCCGCGCCTTTTCTTTCTTGACGATTTTGGTGTGCGCCGTTCAGCACACACCAGTTTCACTGTATATATCTTGATAAATCTGCAAAATTTCAAATGATTTTGACTGTTAATTGAAAAAATTGCAAAAAATCATTTGAGCCTGTATTTCACAAGCACAGGATGATGATCCGAAGGAAAATTTGAGTTGATTTTCTCATTGCATACTCTGTATTCCTCAACCTCAAAGCCGTTCTTACTTACAAATACATAATCGATAATCGATTCGGAAGCCCCGTAATTCGTAAACGTGGCCGCCTCATATTTTACATTGGCTGCTTTGGCCGAATCTAAAAATTCCCTTCCGAGGACAACTTTGTATACGGCAGAATCAGGCTTTGAATTAAAGTCTCCCGTCAACACAATCGGATAATCCCTATAATTATCAACGAAGTCCATAAGGACAGCAATCTGCTTGTTTCTGGCCTCCTTGCTTTTATGCTCAAGGTGTGTGTTTATTACGAAAACCCTTTGTCCGTCCGATTTGCGCGAAAGTAACGCATATGTAAAAATACGGTTTAAAGACGATTCTTCTACTTTTGATACAACCTCCGGCGTATCAGAGAGCCATTTTGTTCCACTGTCGATGAGATCAAATTTCTGCGCATTATACCAAACAGCACTGTATTCACCACGAGCTTCACCATCACGCCCAACCCCGACATATTTATAGATATGACCGAGCTTATTATGAAAAATCCGCATCCAGTTTAGTGTTGCCTCCTGAACGCCAAAAGTATCCGGCAAATATTTTTCCACAATATCCAGTACTCTGTCGACTCTCTCGTTTGTCAAATTTGCGCAATACACATTAAAGGACATTGCCCGCATTTCCGATAAATCAAAATCATAAATTTTTCCGGATTCAAGCTCTATTCGATGTTTTATATCTGCCGTTTCAAGAAAAAGCTCGATCAGTGTATTTACGGCACGGTATAACGCCTCGCTGCTGTTTCCATAAAGCCGGATCTTTTTTCCATCGAAGCCGATATAATACTGATTTTCGTTCAATTGCATTTCAGCGTTCTTTTCCACGTCTCCTACATAAATCTCGTTTTCAGCGGAGTCGTCAATATCATACTCGCATACTGCTTCAAGCACATAGCCTGTAATTTCAGAAACCTGCGATGCGAGGCTGTCCGCCAAAATATCCTCTCCATTTACTATTTCACCCGGATAAACGATCCGGAATTTATCAATTGATGTCTTGCCGACAGAAAGCTCTGAAAGCAAATATTCCCCTTGAACTGTTTTGTTGTCATCCTCAGAGTAAAAAATCGAGGCATTTGCATTATCGCCGTTATTTCTGTTTAGAACATTTTCGATAAAGTCCTGCAACGCCAGAATGGTGGTCTCCGAATTTCTCCCGGTTATCACAATCTTTTTTCCCTCGATACCATATCCGTAGCCTGCGCTCCGGAGCTTGTCTACATACGAAACGCTCTCATTGCGCTGGGTTTTGCCAATCAGAATTTCATATTTTCCCTTATGTGCCTCCGCCTCACTGAAAACAGGCAGCTCTGTCCCGTACACTTTATTTATAGTCTCAGACAATTCTTTTGCCGCCGATATGACAGGCTGACTGGCTTCCTGAGAATAAACAATCGTATACAGATACAGATCTTTACTTTTAATTTTATCCTTGAATATGCCCATAAAGTACAATACCATAAATAGAACGATTAATACTGCTGCGGATATCCCTGCAATTAAACCAAACTTTCTCATATATCAACCTCTTTTCACGATATCATAATATCAACTATTATACAGTCTGTCTTTTATTTGTGCAATGCAATCAAAGCGGTTATGTAATAAATATTTATGCATTACAAGGTTTATTTCATTTATTCTTTAACAAACTTGTCAAGTAAAAAATTTTTTCTTATAATATAAAAGATATCTGTGCAAATCGAATCATACCATTTGTTTCTGCTCAGCATATATAAAGAAAGGTTTTTATATTATTATGAGAAAGAAATATTTGCAGCAAAATGTATATGAAGCGTTGCAAGATCGCTTGAAATTGATATTTGAAGAATTTGATAACATTTACGTCTCCTTTTCCGGCGGAAAAGACAGCGGACTGCTCCTGAACCTGGTAATGGATTACAGAAACCGGTATTATCCCGAGAAAACGCTCGGCGTCTTTCATCAGGATTTCGAAGCGCAGTATACGGTAACATCGGAATACATTGAGCGGACTTTTGAACGCCTGAAGGGGCAGGCGGAGCTGTATTGGGTATGCCTCCCGATGGCGACCAGAACGGCGCTCAGCAGCTATGAAATGTACTGGTATCCCTGGGATGATACCAAACAGGAGAGCTGGGTCCGCGAAATGCCCAAGAAAGAGTATGTTATTAATCTTGAAAATAATCCTATTACCACATACCGGTACCGTATGCACCAGGAAGACCTTGCCAAACAATTCGGGCGCTGGTATCGAATGACGCACGGCGACGGGAAAACGGTATGCCTTCTTGGAATGCGCGCGGAGGAATCGCTGCGAAGATACAGCGGCTTTTTAAATAAAAAATACAGATATCAAAACGAATGCTGGATTAGTAAGCAATATAAAGACGTTTGGTGCGCGTCGCCTTTATATGACTGGCTCCTGAGCGACGTATGGCACGCCAATTACCTTTTCGGTTATGATTATAATGGCTTATACGATCTGTATTATAAGGCGGGACTCAAGCCGTCGCAGATGCGCGTCGCGTCCCCATTCAACGATTACTCCAAAGATTCGCTGAATCTATACCGCGTGATTGATCCGGAAATATGGGTTCGGCTCGTAGGGCGCGTCCGCGGAGTCAATTTTGGCTGTACTTATGGAAAAACAAAAGCGATGGCGTACCGGAATATTTCCCTTCCCGAGGGACATACGTGGAAATCCTATACGCTTTTTCTATTAGACACGCTCCCCGCCAGACTTCGGAGCAACTACATCAAAAAATTCAACAAATCTATTCAGTTCTGGCATGAAACGGGCGGCGGACTGGATGAAGACGTTATAGAAGAGCTGAACGAACGCGGCTACCATATCCGAAGAAATGGATTTTCCAATTATACACTGGGAAGAAAATCGCGCGTTATCTTTGTCGGACCGCTGCCGGATCATACCGACGATATTAAAGGCACGAAAGATATTCCCAGCTGGAAAAGAATGTGTTATTGTATTCTAAAGAACGACCATACCTGCCGGTTTATGGGCTTCGGCATTACCAGGCAGCAGCAGAGGCGCATCGATGTGATTCGGCGCAAATACAAAAGTCTCGAGGAATTAAATAATGGAATATAAAAGTCCCGCTTACAATATTATTGCAGTACCGATCGAAAAAATCCAGCCGAATACCTATAACCCCAACGCAGTAGCGCCGCCTGAGATGAAGCTTCTTTATGAAAGCATCAAAGCAGACGGATATACAATGCCCATCGTCTGCTATTACGTAAAGCAAAAGGATATTTATCTGATTGTTGACGGATTTCACCGCTATCGAATCATGCTGGAAAACCCGGACATCTACGAAAGGGAACAGGGCCTGCTGCCGGTTTCTGTAATCGACAAGCCTCTGGATCAGAGAATGGCAAGCACGATCCGCCATAACAGGGCGCGCGGAAGCCACGACGTCGATTTGATGAGCAACATCATTAAAGAGCTTCATGAGCTGGGCCGGTCTGACGAGTGGATTTCAAAGCATCTGGGGATGGATAAGGACGAAATTCTTCGCCTGAAACAGATTACCGGACTTACCTCGCTGTTTAAAGACGTGAATTTCGGCCAGGCATGGAGGCCGGCGCCGGAAGACGAGGAAACGGAATAAATCTGCATGCTTGCTTTTCTTAATATTTCGGATATAATGATGCCGATATAATAAGAAAATACAGGAAGAAGAGCTGAGAAAGACGGTCTGGTCCAATCTCATCGTATATCCGCAAAGCGCCGAACAGGGCAGCGGCTTCCGCGTTTTTTCTGAAGGGTGTGTGCTGCTCTATCGAACGAGAGCTTTTGTTCATTAGGAATTGAAGGAAAAGAATATCCGTGCAAACTTACGGTTTCGGTACAAAATGAGCTGCCGAACAGAAAGGAGACATTGCAGCGATGAATCCCCTTTTGCCCAGAAATTTTTTTATCCCGGATGTCGAGGCGCATGTAATGCCGGACGGACGCCTGTATTTATACGGTTCGTGCGACATTTCCGGAAAAAAGGAATATTGCGGAACGGAATACCGCGTTTTTTCTACGGATGATCCGCAGCTGTCGCGCTGGACGGATCACGGGGTTTCGTTCCGCAATACGCAGGATGAGCCCGGAATCCCGTGGCGGCCCGGCGTTCCGCTTTATGCGCCGGATGCGGCGGCTCGGAACGGCAAATATTATCTCTACGCCTGCGGGCAGGACGCGTTTGAGGGCGTTGCCGTATCCGACCGGCCGTACGGCCCGTTTTCCGAGGCGCAGCCGATTGCCGGCGCTGACGGGGACAGCATCGATCCTGCGGTTTTTGTCGATGACGACGGGCAGGCGTATTATCTATGGGGACAGTTTTCTTTAAAAGGCGCGCGGCTCCGGGAGGATATGCGCACCATTGAAGAAGACAGCATTGTCACGGGACTCCTTACGGAACAGGAGCACGGCTTCCATGAGGGTGCTTCCCTGCGCAAGCGCGCGGGAAAATACTACATCGTATACACGGATATTTCCCGCGGAAAAGCGACCTGCATGTCATATGCCGTGTCCGACCGGCCGCTGGGCCCTTATCGCAGGGGCGGAGTTATTATCGATAATATATATTGCGATCCCTGTACCTGGAATAACCACGGCTCTATTGAAGAATATCAGGGGCAATGGTACGTTTTCTATCATCGTTCCTCTCAGAACGGTTTTACCTGCAGGCGCGTCTGCGCCGAGCCGATTGCTTTTCTGGAGGACGGTTCTATTCCGGAGGTGGAAATGACGTCTCAGGGCCCGTCGGGCCCGATCTGCGCGTTCCGCGAAATTGATGCTTCAGTAGCCTGCCGGCTTAAGGGAAACGGATATATTGCGCCGGAAGGCACTCCGG
>CAKTAA010000114.1 GCA_934526185.1 uncultured Eubacteriales bacterium
ATCCTAGCCTACGAATAGAATTTGAGGCGAAATAAAGGATTGTAACTAACATTTTTAATATAAAAAATGCAATAGAGGTTGATAGTGGAATTATACTGTAAGATGAGTTCAACTGTGTATTTTCGAAAAATAGTCTGTATTTGCTACCGAATGTTCATGATATGAATGTAGGTCTCTCGTATGTACGATTAGATAATTGAATAAATGCGAACGCAGTATTAAACACACCCATAGAGAAAAGCAGATCTCCTAACCGACTGGATGATTTATACAACGAATATGGGAGTGTAAACTAGAAATGTAGTATGCCATTGAGAGAATCCTAAATGATACTAAATAATAAACGGCTTTCGAAAACAAACTTATAGCAGTTTGGGAGAGCTTAACAAGGAGGTTAATAGCATGCCCTATGCTGCTATAGATTTATTTTGTGGTGTTGGTGGACTAACCAAAGGGCTTGAACAAGCAGGGATTAATGTTGTTGCGGGACTTGATTTTGAGCCAAGTTGCCAATATGCATATGAAAAAAATAATAACGCAAAGTTTATTCAGCGTGACATAACGACTGTAACACCTGAAGAACTAAGTGCATTATATCCTGATAATCTTGATATAAAGATGAAAAATGGCGTTTGTTATACTCGTTTGGAGGACTTGCACAAGCGATACATCCTGAAATAATTGCGATGGAGAATGTTCCTGAACTTGAAAAAACAGCGGTTTTTAGCGATTTTGAAAATGGACTAAAAGACCATGGATACCATATTTTCCATAAAATAGTATACTGTCCAGACTATGGTATCCCCCAGAGCAGAAAACGGTTGGTGTTGTTGGCATCGTCGTTAGATGAAATTAGCCTACTTCCAGCCACACATTCGCATAGCAATTATGTTACAGTAAAAGATGCTATTGGAAATTTACCACCATTAATTGCTGGATCGACTGATCCTGATGATTTAATGCATTCAGCAACAGCTTTGTCAGAAAAAAATCTGAAACGTATTCGACAGTCTGTGCCAGGCGGGACATGGCGCGATTGGGATAAAGAACTTCAATTAAAATGTCATAAAAAGAGTTCTGGAAAAACATACCCATCTGTTTATGGACGGATGTTATGGGATGCACCATCACCTACTATTACAACGCAATTTTATGGTTATGGAAATGGTCGCTTTGGTCATCCTAGTCAGGATCGAGCGTTATCTCTTCGGGAAGGAGCCATTCTTCAATCATTTCCTAGAGATTATAAATTTATTAGCTCGACGGATATTCTTAACAAACATAAATTAGGTCTACAAATAGGGAATGCAGTTCCTGTTCGTCTAGGAGAAGTAATAGGGTTAAGTATTTTAGAACATATCCGGAGGTATAATGATGGCAAAGAAAAAAGTAACGCCTGAGCGAATTGAGGCGGCGGAACGTCAACTAAAGGACTTACAACGTCAAGTAGAATATGATACGAAAGATTATACCCTTGAATTGTTATTAGACAAGTTTGAAAAGGGAGATTTTTATATTCCGGATTATCAGCGCCAGTTTGTCTGGAAAGCTAACAACCGTTCTTTATTTATAGAGTCGGTATTACTTGGCTTACCGATTCCGTTTATGTTTTTTGCAGGGTGTGAAGATGGACGTCTTGAAATTATAGATGGTGCACAAAGAATGCAAACCTTGCGTGAATTTGTTAAATACAAAATGAAACTTAATAAGCTTGCAAAGCTTACTGAATTGGATGGATTCAGCTTTGATGATTTATCTACGGCTACGCGAAGAAAATTTCTTAATAGAACTTTTAGAGTAGTTGTGTTGGATGAAAAAACTACAACAGATATTCGCCAGGATCTCTTCAATCGTATTAATACATCTGGTGTTAAAGCATCCGATTCTGAAGTGCGTAGAGGTTCATATCCAGGAAAGTTAACAGACTATATTGAAAAATGTTGTAAAAACGAATTGTTTATTTCGCTTTGTCCAATTTCAAAGAGTAAAGCTGTGCGTCAAGAAAGATTTGAACTTGTGCTTAGATTTTTTGCTTACTTAAATGATTACAAGCATTTCGGACATGAAGTTAATCCATTTTTAAATGATTTTTTAGCGAAAAATATAGACAGTTTTGATGAGCAACAATATGAAGTTGATTTTGAAGGAATGCTTAATTTTGTTAAGAAACATTTTCAATTTGGATTCGCTAAAACTCAAAATGCCACAACTACACCGAGGGTACGTTTTGAGGCGATTTCTGTGGGAGTAGCTTTAGCATTACGTGAATACCCGGATTTAGAGGTGGAAAATGTTGATTGGCTTAATTCGAATGATTTTAAAGTATTGACAACATCTGATGCTAGTAACAATGAGGGAAAACTTGTTGCACGAGTTGAATATGTTAGGGATAAACTTATTGGGGCGAAAGTAAATGATTGCGATACATGATGTTCTTGATGACAGAAAAAGTGAAATAGAATTCTATTATTCGGTTATGGTAGATTTTGATAACAATACTAACGTTCTGCAAACGGTTGACAATCAGCGCTTTTTTCGTATTATGAAGTCTAATTTTTTGTTGATGCTCTATAATCTTGTTGAAGCAACCTTTACGACAGGAATGCTAGAAATATATGACCAACTAAAATCTGATGAATGCTCCTATGCTAATGTTATTGATGAGATTCAAAACATTTGGAGAGATTATAAGATTAAAGAAGTGTACAAGGCAGAGTCAGGTTTATCGACATACACAAATCGTGTTCACAAGGTTGTGCTTGATATTACGCAAAATACGCCATTAGTTCTTTCTAAAAGTATGATGGGAATTAATGGCAATCTTAACGCGAAGCAAATTAAGGCTATCTGTGATAAACATAGAATTCGTTACTGTGTATCGGATGATAGTTTAGTTTTGGAGAAAGTTAAGAAAAAGCGTAATTCTTTAGCACATGGAGATGAAAGCTTTAGTGTGTGTGCACGGGATTTGACTATTTCAGATTTGGAAACTATCAAAGATACAGTTATACAGTTTATTTCGGAGATTGTGGTAGGAATGGAAACGTATTGTGATGAAAAGCAATACTTAAGAATACAATAAGTATGTTGGTCATAATATCTACCGCCTTTATTGGATAGGGGGAAATGATGGACATAAATTGTTGTGGGATGGACATTATTTTTGATATATTATTATAGTTAGAATGAATGATATTTGTGAGAATACATGCTAGCTTGAAAGGCTCACAAAAGTTACATTATATAGTTGAACAACAGCCATATAATCCCTACCTATTATCTGGAAATGTAAAGAACATGTAGCTAGTATTCCATAGCAGAGGATGAAAAACCAATATGAGTTCAGATGAAAGAGAAATGGCAGATACCTGCCTGATCATATCGGGCGGACAGGAATTTTGCGTCGGAATTCGTGAAAGAACGGAAGTATCCCTATGTGGTCGCTGTGGACGCGGGTCTCGCCGTCTGCGAGGACCTGGGGCTCGTGCCGGACCTTGCGGTGGGAGATTTCGATACCTTTGGACTGGAGCGGATGGAAGAACTCCGAAAGAAAGAGGGCTGGGCGACGGATGTCCACAAGCCGGAAAAGGACGAAACTGACACGGATCTTGCGGTCCGCTCCGCGCTCCGTGCCGGTTTTCATACCGCCCATCTGCTGGGAGCCACCGGAGGGAGACTGGATCATGAACTCTCCAATATCCACCTGATGCGGGCGGCGAAGGACGCTGGACTTTTTATAGAGATATACGACGCGAAGAACAGGATCTTTCTTCTGTCTCCGGATGATAGGGAACATTCCGTCTTTTTGAAGGATCATATCTACGGAAAATATGTCTCTTTCCTTCCGCTGACGGAAAAGGTTCTTGGAATCACGCTGGATGGATTTAAGTATCCGCTGCATAATAAGGATATCTCGATTTTAGAGAACCCGAGCCTCTGCGTCAGCAATGAGGTTCCGGGGGAGCGGGCGGAGATCTCGTTCCGGGAAGGAATTTTAATCTGCGTAGAGTCGGGAGATTAAAGGGGACGCTGCAGGAAAATGGTAACGTAAAAAAGCAAAAAGAGGGCTAAAATACGGTACATGTTGCAATTCCACGGCAAGAGGGCTGACTGGACTGTATAAAAAAAACAAAACTGGACATTTCATGCAATCCACATGCGTGTTACCATGGATGGCAGGACAGAAGAGACAATTCCTGGATGATGAGTCAGATACTTTCTGATACGTCATGAAAAGCTCCAACTGTCAGTAACACATGAGGGGAGATCTTACTTATGAGAGAAAAGAATGGACAGTTAATGAAAATCGCGCAGGCGGGCCTGATGGCGGCGCTCTGCTATATCGGATATGCCGTGTTCCCGGCAATTTCAGCCAGCGGAACAAAGATCCATATCGGCAATGCCTTTGTTGTACTTTCCGCGTACCTTCTCGGCGGCGTATACGGCGGACTTTCCGGCGCTGTCGGCTTATCCATCGCTGATATCGTCGGCGGTTATGCGGCATCTGCACCGAGAACCTTTATCACAAAGCTTGTGATCGGTCTCATCGTTGGTCTCGTTGCCCACAAGATCGCAAAACTTTCTGACGAGCATGACCACGCCTATGTGATCCGCTGGTCCGCGATCGCGGCTGTATGCGGTCTCGGCTTCAACTGCTTCTTCGAGCCGGCATTAAAGTATGTATGGTATACCTTATTATTCCCGAATGCTGATAAGGCAGCATCCGCGATCAAAGCGCTGTTAGCGATCACAACCTACACCACGATCATCAACGCGGTGATCAATTCTGTGATCGCAGTTGTTCTCTACGCGGCACTTCGCCCGGCGTTAAAAAAGGCAGGTTTTATCACTGCGGAGAGAGCTTAAGTGCTGAAGAGCAAAAGGTAAAAAAGAGCTATAAAAAATAGCAAATCAAAATAAGAAAAAGAATTCCGCAGTATAACATATATGTTACTGCATCATATGTGAGAAAGTTCAAAATTTCTGCACGTGAGCAGTCAATATACTACGGAAGCAGGAAGATTGGAAGATAAACCTATGCAGAAGAAAATTGCTGTGATCAATGATCTTTCAGGTTATGGCCGCTGTTCGTTAACAGTGGCTATTCCTGTTTTATCCGCTATGGGCCATCAGTGCTGTCCGGTGCCGACGGCGATCCTCTCGAGCCATACGGAATTTCCGGTGTATTTCTTTGATGACTATACGGAGAAAATGACCCCATATACCGACAAATGGAAGGAACTCGGACTTTCCTTCGACGCGATCGCGACCGGCTTTCTCGGATCGGAAGCGCAGATTGAGATCGTCATGGACATCATCCGGAAATTAGATGCAGAGAAAACATTCGTTGTTGTGGATCCGGTGATGGGAGACCATGGACATGCTTACGAGACTTACACACCTGAGATGTGTGAGCAGATGAAGGAGCTCGTCTGCATGGCAGATGTGGTACTGCCGAACGTGACGGAGTGCTGTATCCTCACAGACACCCCGTATAAAGAAGAAAACTGGACGAGAAAAGAACTCTTAAATATGGCGATGATGCTGCGGCTCATGGGCGCGAAATCTGTTGTCATAACGGGAGTCCGGGAGGGAAGCTACTACACGAACGTGGTCCTGGAACAGGGGCAGTACGATGCGAGGTTTATCCGCACAAAGTCCTCCGGCGGCGAGCGCCCGGGAACCGGAGATGTCTTCTCCTCCGTTGTGGCGGGAGCGCTTTTAAACGGGAAGTCTCTCCCTGAGGCGGTCACCCAGGCAGCAGGATTCGTGAAAGATTGCATCAAAGTCTCTGATGAGGAGCAGATCCCCCACGCGAACGGTGTCTGTTTTGAGAAGATTCTTGGCAAACTGATAAAAAAGTAGGGGAAATCCCCTTTCTTTTCTTGAAGAAATATGATATATTTTTACCAAAGCGTGTTTTACACGGAAATAAGGAGAAAAGTTCATGTTAGATTTAAGATTTGTAAGAGAGAATCCGGAAATCGTAAAGCAGAATATCCGGAATAAATTTCAGGACGCAAAGCTTCCGTTAGTAGACGAAGTGATCGAACTGGACGAGGAGAACAGAAAAGTAAAGAAGGAGGCTGATGACCTCCGTGCGAGCAGAAATAAGATCTCCAAGCAGATCGGTGCATTGATGGGACAGGGCAAGAAGGAAGAAGCTGAAGAAGTTAAGAAACAGGTTACAGCAGCTTCCGACCACCTTGCTGAGTTGGAGGAGAAAGAAAAAGATCTCGAGGAGCGCATCAAGAAGATCATGATGACGATCCCGAATATCATCGACCCGTCCGTACCGATCGGTAAAGATGACAGCGAGAACGTAGAAGTCCAGAAGTACGGTGATCCGGTCGTTCCGGATTTTGAGATCCCGTACCACACAGAGATCATGGAGAAATTTAACGGCATCGATCTTGATTCCGCAAGAAGAGTTGCCGGCAATGGTTTCTACTATTTAATGGGTGATATCGCGAGACTTCACTCCGCAGTGATCGCATACGCAAGAGATTTCATGATCGACCGTGGATTCACATACTGCGTACCGCCGTTTATGATCCGCAGCGACGTTGTCACAGGCGTTATGAGCTTCGCTGAGATGGACGCTATGATGTACAAGATCGAGGGCGAGGATCTCTACCTCATCGGTACAAGTGAGCATTCCATGATCGGTAAATTCATCGACCAGATCATTCCGGAGGAAGAGCTTCCGAAGACACTTACAAGCTATTCTCCATGCTTCCGTAAAGAGAAAGGTGCTCACGGACTTGAGGAGAGAGGTGTTTACCGTAT
>CAKTAA010000115.1 GCA_934526185.1 uncultured Eubacteriales bacterium
GACACAGGAAATTGCGCAGACAAACGCGCTGCTTGAAGAATATAACGCGCAGCTCGAAACGTATGCGGTTGAAATTTCGGAAAAGGAAGCGGATATAGACAAAAAATACGAAGCGCTGAAAACGCGTATGCGGTTAAGCTATGAGGAAAGCTTTGTAAGTTATCTGGAACTGATTATGGATTCGGAAAGCTTTTCAGATCTTCTTTCCCGCGTTGACATCGTTGCAAGCATGATGGATTATGATACGAGAATACTGCACGAGCTCGAGGAAGCCCGCAAAGAACTTTTGGAGCTGCAGCAGAATTATGAAGAGCTTCAGAAGAAGACGATGGAGCATCTGCAGGAGCTTGAAGAACAGCAGCCGATTCTTGACGCAAAGATCAAAGAGAGTGCGGAACTGCTGGAGACTTTGGCGGTAAAGGTGAAGGAGGCACAGGATGTCTCGAAAATGACAGAGGCGGAAAAAGCGGCGTGGGATCAGAAACAGGCGGCTATGGAAAAGAAAATTGCCGAAATGGAGGCAGAAATTGAGAAAAAGATAAAAGCTGCGCAGGCACAGAATCAGGCGCAGTATGTGGGTGGAGAATTCATGTGGCCGGTCAACCTGCAATACAGTAAGATCACCTCCTATTTTGGATTGCGCTCAGATCCATTTAGCGGAGCACAGGAACATCACGGGGCTATCGATATACCGGCAGGCTACGGTACACCTGTGTATGCGGCAAACGACGGCAAGGTGATCGTTGCGGAATCCCACTGGAGTTACGGAAACTATGTTGTCATTGATCACGGCGGTGGGATCAGTACTTTGTACGCTCACAACAGCGCGCTGCTCGTCAGCGTCGGTCAGACAGTGACAAAGGGACAGCAAATTGCCCAGATAGGTTCCACTGGAAGCTCGACTGGAAACCATTGCCATTTTGAAGTGCGTGTCAGCGGCAAGAAGGTTGATCCGCTGGGATATGTTGTTCAGCCTTGATGCATGCTTTGATGAAAAATTACATATAGATATATAGCAGGGGAGAACGGCCGTCCGTTTCTTTATGAGCCGGATGGCTGTTCTGTATATGTGTAGCGTGCGTGCGGATTTTAATAACTGAGCAGCACTGGAAGGCGAAGCAGTCGTAAAACTACAAAACCGTGCTGCTGAAAGGCTTGAGAACGGGAATCCGTCTATATTTTCTTTTCAGATGGGTTTACAACTATAAAATAGAGAGAAAGAGAAGTGCGGTTCAGAAGCTGTCCGCAGAGGATTTTTTATGTCAAAAAAGATACCTGTCAGCACAGCAATACTGCTTCTGCTGTTGGCGATTCTGGCGACCTTTCTGACAACAAATGCCCTTTTGGGCAACTCTTATCGAGAACAGATGCGTGATCTTGCAGGTCAGAAGCAGGCGTTTGAGAAGCTCGCGTATGTGGATGAGCTGTATCGTGAATTGTATGTAGGTGAAATTGACGAGGAGCAGCTTGGCGATTATTTGATTTTGGGATATATTGCCGGAGTCGGAGATAAATATGCCTCGTATATGACGGCGGATCAGTTTGCAGAATACATGCAGAGCGCCTCCGGAAAAATGGTGGGCGTGGGGGTCCACGTTATTAATAATACGGAATATGACGCTATAGAGGTGGTCAGTGTCATGCCGGATTCGCCCGCGCTTGAGGCGGGCGTTCAACCAGGGGATCTCATATACAAAATAGGCGATGAAAGCGTAGCGGAGTTAGGATACGAAACAGCCGTAAATCGAATGACCGGTGAAGAAGGCACAATAGCTGAATTTTCGGTTCTTCGCGGTGATGAATATGATGAAAGCATGGATTTTCAGATCGAAAGAAAGAAAATCGACAGCACAACAGTGACATACCGCATGTTCGATGAAAACATAGGCATTGTCAAAATTCTTGAGTTTGCCAGCAATACCAACGAAAGTGTAAAAATCGCTGTGGAAGCTCTGCGCGAAGAAGGCGCTGAAAAATTGATTTTTGATGTGCGGTACAATCCGGGCGGAGAATTGACGGGAATTGTAAAGACGCTGGATTATCTGCTGCCGGAAGGCCCGATTATCCGAATTGTCGGAAAAGACGGCGCAAATGAAGAAGTGCAGTACTCCGATGCAAACGAGTTGGATATGCCTATGGCCGTATTGATCAATGAGAATACGGCGAGCGCCGCAGAACTGTTTTCCTGCGCGCTCCAAGATTATAAAAAAGCCGTTCTTGTGGGAAAAACAACATACGGAAAGGGAACCATGCAGCAGATGATTCGTCTGCCGGACGGATCAGGTGTTGGAATTTCCTATAAAATGTACAATCCTCCGTACTCCGACAACTATGAGGGCATTGGCGTCATTCCGGATTATGAGGTCGATATGCCGGAATCGGTGGACGGAAAGAATATATATAAGATTACAGACGAAGAAGATACACAATTGCAAAAGGCCGCAGAGCTGCTGCGCGAGCAGTCATAATTTAAGAACTATGAAGGGGTGGCCTGTGCTTGTCAGTGGATAAACCGGTAAAAAGCAAATAAATTTTCAAGCATCACGACAGACGAGAAAGGAATGAATTTTCAATGGCAGAGAAAAAAATTGTAACGGTAACAAATGAAGGGCTCCAGAAAATGAAGGAGGAGCTCGAATATCTTAAAAATGTGAAACGAAAGGAAATTGTTGAGAGCATCGGCATAGCCCGCTCTTTCGGAGACCTGTCAGAGAACAGCGAATACGACGAAGCGAAAAACGAACAAGCCAAGGTGGAGGCACAGATCGCCGAGCTTGAAGAAAACCTCAAGCATGTCAAGGTAATAAGCGGGGAAGAAATTCAAACAGATACGGTGAATATCGGTGCAAAGGTAAAGGTACTCGATCTTGACAGGCAGACAGAGATGGAGTATACGCTGGTGGGGTCCACGGAGGCGAATCCTCTCGAAGGAAAAATATCCGATCAATCGCCGATAGGCAAGGCTATTATCGGTGCAAAAGCCGGTGATATGGTTCTTTTTTCTATTCCAAGCGGCGAAAAGAAAATAAAAATCCTGTCTATTAGCCGCTGACGGCGACAAGCAATTTAAACTCTGGAAGAGGAAAGCTGCATGTTTGCCCGATAGAAAGACCGGCAGCATAAAGTTCCAATATGACCTGTAGAAAATCTATCAAATAGGATAGATGAAAATATTGTGACGTTGGGCGGAATGAAACAAATCGGGGAATGTTCTGCATAAAAAAACAGGAAGGAGACTGCTGCGTCGTCCGAGCGGACGAGAAGGGCGGCGGCGGAAGTTATGAACGAAAACAAAAGCAACGCGGAAACACAGGAGACAGAAGATTTAAGCGAGGTTTTGCGGATTCGCAGAGAAAAGTTAAACGCTTTGATGGCCAATGGCAAAAACCCTTATCTTGAGACACATTATGAAACAGATATCAGCCATAAGGAAATACGAGAAGGTTTCGAGGCGCTTGAGGGAAAAAAGGTTTCTGTTGCCGGAAGAATGATGAGCCGGCGGATTATGGGAAAAGCGAGCTTTATGGATCTGCGCGATTCAAGCGATAGAATGCAGATTTATGTAAAACGCGACGATGTGGGAGAAGAAACCTATGCGGACTTCAAAAAATGGGATATCGGAGATATCCTGGGTGTTGAGGGAGTGGTGTTCCGTACGCAGAAGGGGGAAATTTCTATACATGCATCGCGTTTGGTGCTCCTTTCCAAGTCGCTGCTGCCGCTGCCCGAAAAATACCATGGCCTGAAGGACACGGATCTGCGTTACCGCCAGCGCTATGTAGATTTATTAATGAATCCCGAGGTCAAGGAAACCTTTGTAAAACGCTCGCAGATCATCCGGGAGATACGAAATTTTCTCGAGGAAAAGAATTTCCTGGAGGTCGAGACACCGATGCTGCACAACATCGCGGGCGGAGCTGCTGCGCGTCCGTTTATAACACATCATAATACGCTGGATATCGATCTGTATCTTCGCATAGCGCTCGAATTGTATCTGAAACGGTTGGTAGTCGGGGGCTTTGACAGAGTATACGAAATCGGCAGAGTTTTCCGTAATGAGGGCATGGATACCCGTCACAATCCGGAGTTTACGCTTTTGGAGCTGTATCAGGCATATACAGATTATCATGGCATGATGGAGCTTACTGAGGAGATGATACGCTATGTGGCGAAAAAAGTGCTCGGAACACTTCACATCCGGTACGGTGAATGGGAAATTGATCTGGAAAAACCATTTGCACGAATGACCATGACGGAAGCAGTTCGCAAATATGCGGATATAAATTTTGACGAGGTATCAACGCTGGACGAAGCCAGAGCGCTGGCGCGTGCACATCATATCAAATATGAGGAGCGTCATGGAATCGGAGATATACTGAATCTATTCTTTGAGACATACTGCGAAGACAAGCTGATTCAGCCGACTTTTTTGACGGATCATCCAACGGAGATCTCACCTCTGGCAAAGAAAAAACGGGAAAATCCGTCGTATACCGAGCGCTTTGAGCTGTTCATCACAGGGCGGGAGTTTGCCAATGCCTTTTCAGAATTGAATGATCCCATTGATCAGAGAGAACGTTTTGAAAAACAGGCTCTCCTGAAAGCTGCGGGAGACGAAGAGGCCAACGATGTGGATAATGACTTTTTAACGGCCCTGGAATACGGAATGCCGCCGACAGGCGGCATGGGCATGGGCATCGATCGGCTGGTGATGCTGCTGACAAACAGCGCTTCTATCCGCGATGTTCTGTTGTTCCCCACCATGAAACCGTTAGATTAAGAAAACCCTTTATTTATGCGGGTTTTCGGGGTGTTAAAAGTGTTAAAATAGACATTTTACCCACGATTTACCCATAGAACCCGAAGGTTTCCTGAAAAGTTATGAGAACTTAATAAGGTTTTTGCAGGTATCAAAGCGATTTGATACCTGCTTTTTTCTTTCCACCCGCCTATCTTTTTTGCATAATTCATAAGGAAGATAATAGATGAATTTAAGAATATTTTGCGGTACTTTTTATTGCCCGACATATTATTCTATTTTAAGGGTTAAAGAAAAAGGTTGGGTGGACGGAATCGTCCACCCGAAAATCAACCTAAATAGATTTGCCCAGCAAAACGAGACATTGTCTGCTTAACAAATTCCTCGTGGACATCCGTATAGATGTCCAATGTGGTTTTGGCATCATTGTGCCCCATAAGGTATTGTACAATCTTAACATCAATGCCGCTGTTGGGTTCGCAACACTTCTCAATCATACGGGTGCAATATGAGTGTCGCAGCATATGGTTAGTCTGATGTGGAAGATATACGGGGTCTCGTTTTTCCAATGAGGCAACCACTTTTTCGTTAGCATTGTATTTGTTAATAATACTGTCAATAGCATCGTTCGCACTTTTGGGGCTCAATACTAAACCATAGCGATTAAGAAAGACCCAACCACTATAACCGTCAATAACGATGTTTCTGTCAGGGAGAGTATTTTGCCGTTCCTTTTCTGCCAAAAGGGCTACTCGTACCTTTGGTTCCATAGGAATAACTCGTTCACTTGCAGTATATTTAACAGATTTAACTTTGTTATAGCATTTTCCGTCAGACCATCTACGGTATATCAATTGCTTGGTTATATGGATACTACCATCACCTTTAAAGTCCAAATCATCCCAAGTTAGTCCACGGAGTTCGGAAATTCTCAAACCTGTTCCCAACAAAACCGTTATTACATTGAACCATTTTGCAAAGCATTCATTTGACAACATATAGTCAACGAATGTTCTTTGCTCGGAGCAAGTTAATCCCTTGATTTTGTGTGGGTCATTCCAACTGGGTAATGCTCTGACTTCCTTCATCGCCTTGGTGCAAGGGTTTTTACGGATAATATCATCATCAACTGCATTGGAAAAGATAGGGTTCAATACGGTGTGAATATTATCTACTGTAATAGGTTTAAAACCCTTCTCGGTAATAAGACTAATATAAAATGCTTTCATCTTTGATGTGTTAATATCAGCAAGATTTAATCTGCCAAGAGTATTACGAACATATCGGTCATACATATAGCGATAGTTCATAGCGGTGCTCTCTTTGATATTAAATTTGTTTTTCATATACAAATCAAATCGCTCGTTGAGAGTGACCTTTTTAGATAAAAAGGTATCAATGCCATCGTGCAAATCCTTTTTAATTTCTGCTTCAAGTTCACGAAGAGGTTTACAAGGTTTCTTGCCGCTTGGTTGCGGGTCTGATTTGGTTAGTCGCCAACTATAAACACTTCGCATAACACCATAGATATCACGATAGCGATACTCATATCTGCCATCATCTTTTTGTCGTTCTCCTTCTCGAAGACCACGACCATCTTGTGTCTTAAAAATCTTTCTTGCCATACCAGTAACCACCTTTCATTAGATTTCTTTTTGCATAGTTGTTTCCAAGACACCCACAGGACTTGGTATTGCCGCTGGTCAAATCGGTGGAAGAAACATCGGTTGTTCTTCCGCAATCGCATTTGCACCGCCAGAGTGCCTTGCGATGATTGTTTGTGCCAACTCGCTTGATAACAGTTAGCATACCAAATCGTTGCCCTTTCAGGTCATTTGCATGGGGTGTTCGTTTCAAGCACCCACAAGACTTCTTATGACCGTGTCGCAGGTCGCTGGTAGTGGCAAGTGTGGTATTACCACAATCGCACTTACATTCCCACAGGCGATGTTGTCGCCCGTCAGTACCAGCCGAA
>CAKTAA010000116.1 GCA_934526185.1 uncultured Eubacteriales bacterium
CGGTAAGACGACGCACGCCGCAAAGCTTGCAAAATATTTTATAAAGGACGGTCACCGTCCGCTGCTTGTCGCCTGCGACGTATACCGCCCGGCGGCGATTGAACAACTCAAAGTTGTCGGTGAAAAGGCCGGTGCGCCCGTCTTCGAGATGGGACAGGGGAATCCGGTCAAAATCGCGAAGGAGGCAATTCGGCACGCCAGAGATCATGGCAACGATATTGTCATTATCGATACGGCGGGCCGCCTTCATATTGATGAAACGCTGATGGGCGAGCTTAAGGACATCAAGGAAGAGGTTTCTCCGAATGAGATTATGCTCGTTGTCGATGCGATGACTGGTCAGGATGCGGTCAATGTCGCCGCTTCGTTTCATGAAGCGCTTGACATCGATTCCGTGCTGCTTACAAAGCTTGACGGCGATACGCGCGGCGGCGCAGCGCTTTCTGTTCTGGCGGTCACGAGCCGTCCGATCAAGTTTGTCGGTATGGGTGAAAAGCTCGATGACATCGAGCCGTTCCATCCGGAGCGGATGGCCTCCCGCATTTTGGGTATGGGGGACGTCCTGACGTTGATCGAAAAAGCGCAGAATGCTTTGGACGAGAAAAAAGCGGATGAAATGCTCACAAAAATGAAGCAGAACAGCTTCGATATGAATGATCTGCTGGAGCAGATGCATCAGATCCGCAACATGGGCTCGATGAAGCAGGTGCTCTCTATGCTGCCCGGCGTTGGAAATAAGATCAAGGACATGGACATCGACGATAAGCAGCTCACCTATATTGAGGCTATGATTACGTCGATGACGAAGGAAGAGCGGGAAAAGCCGTCGGTCATCAATCCTTCCCGTAAGCGCCGTATTGCGGCAGGCAGCGGCCGTAAGGTCGAGGATGTCAATCGTCTGCTGAAGCAGTTCGAGCAGATGCAGAAAATGATGAAGCAATTTTCCGGCAAAGGCACGAAAGGAAAACGCGGACGCCGTATGGGCTTCCCGGGTATGCCGTTTTAACCAAAGCTTTTCACCCGTACATACGGGATGAAATATAACTTAAAAAATAATTTCAGGAGGTGCTTTAAAATGGCAGTAAAAATCAGACTGCGCCGTATGGGCGCGAAAAAAGCTCCTTTTTACCGTATTGTTGTTGCAGATTCCAGATATCCGAGAGACGGCAGATTCATTGAAGAGATCGGCTACTACGATCCGACCAAGAATCCGTCTGTCGTAAAGGTTGACGCGGACAAAGCGAAGGAATGGATCAAAAATGGCGCGCAGCCGACCGATACCGTTAAAAAGATTCTGAAAGACAACGGCGCTCTGTAATTGCTGCGCTTTCAGCGAAGAAAGTCGGAGGTGCTTGTATGAAGGAATTGCTTATAACGATTGCAAAAGGTTTGGTTGTGGATAAAGACGCGGTAAGCGTCACTGTGGACGAGCCGGATGAAGAAGGCGTAGTCGTATATCATTTGCATGTCGCGCCGGATGATATGGGCAGAGTAATCGGCAAACAGGGCCGGATTGCCAAAGCAATCCGCGTTGTCATGCGTGCCGGTTCCTCCCGCATCAATGAGCGCTGCATGGTCGAAATCGACTAAAACCGAACAAAAGAAAAACGGGAAGCATATGCTTCCCGTTTTTGCATGTACAGAATAAATCCATTACAGTACCACCGGATACCGGCAGGACACGGCGTCTGCAAGCGCGGCGGCGCGGCGGTCTACCATGTTAAAATCCACACCGTCGTGGTACAGCGATTCCAATTCGTCATGCAGCCGCTTTGCCTCGCAGAGATGCGCCTGCGCAGCGGAAAGAAGCGCTTCCGCCGCTTTCCTCTGGAAGGAGAGCGCGTGCTTTTTTTCGCGCAGGATCGAGTGATCGGTAAAGCGTGTGTATCGGATTGTGCGGTAGGGCGCGCAGTTTTCCCATGAAATGTAGCGTGTGCGTGTTAAAAATGCAAGGGAAAGCTCGGGAATCAGCAGATGCTCCGTCATGCGGTCGGGCGCTAAGGGAGATGGGCAGACATATATCTCATAGCCTGCCTGTAATGCGCGCTCCGCCAGATTTTCAATTAAGCGGCTTGCAGCAACGCCGTAAGGATCTTCGATCAGGCAAATACGCTCGCAGAGAGTGGTTGGCGTAGTTTCGTAGGTCAAAATGCCGTGCATTGTAACCGCGCTTAAAAGCCTGCGATGAAGTATGCCGGCCCGCTTGGTACGGGGAAATTCCCGCGCGGCAATTCGTGCGGCCAGCGTGTCGATCTTTTTAAAATCCGTGTGTGCGGCAATCAATCGCCGGTTATCGGAGAAAAGCAAATCTGCACACGATAGAAGCCGCCGGCATTTTTCGTGGCAGGTTCCAATTTCCCTTTGCAGCTGAGACAGTGCGGAAAGACGCGGCGTCAAAACTGATTCACGCAAACAGCTCCAAAAATCGCAGACCGTTTGAAAGCTCGCCGGAAATGCCGGTTCTACTGCATGCGGCGGTGTGGCGTCCATAACGCTGCATTTTGCATCATGCAGAATAACGCCGTCCAACGAATCTGGATCGGAGGAACAATGGATACGTTCGGTCAGACTGTCGTTTTTAGAGAATCGTGCAGCGATGCGTTTCATGGCAGTGGATTTGCCGCATCCCGCGCTGCCTTTAATAAGAAAACGGCGATAGCCGGGCTTTGGATCGTCAAAAGGGGCGCAGAGTGAAAAAAAGCGGTTCGCCGCGTTGGTACATAAGAAAAAGTCTACGGTTTTCGGTTCGTTTGTCACGCAAAATCCCTCCCTGTTTTGCTGTATCTTATGCAAAAAGAGAGAAAAACGTGAAAAAAAAGACGGACAGCCGTTTAGACTATCCGTTCTGGCATCTATAATTTATCACGTTTTTTGTTTCGCTATAAGCGGCTTTTTATTGCGTATGTCTGGCCGCCGACAGCTTGGCGATTCGAATAGACGCGTGTTCCGTCTCCATATACGATTTTAATTGTATAGCCCCAAGTATTAACGCATAGACGTCGGCGCTGTACAAAACGTGAAGAATTCATGTAAAACACGATTGGATCTTGCTCCATATCATCAGAGCGTTTCCAACGGCTGTTTGAGATAAAAGAGAAAAGCGGATAGAGTCAGAAAAATTTCAGAAACGGATTGATACTTTTCCGGATTCAAGAGCGAATTCTTCTTGGGATGGAAATTCCCCTTTATCTTCCTGATTTGCTTTCTGCATTTCGTCCATAAATTCAGAGTCTGCTTTTTCATCAAGGATAAAAAGCGAAATAGTAAAAGTTGTTTCTTCGTCAATATTTCCGATATAGAGCAGTGTGCTGGACACATTCCCTCCGGAGCCTCCGCCTGTAAAGCTATCTGCATTCGAAAAGGAGGCGGAATTGTACAGCATCAAGTCAGCGCTTCGTTTTCCTGTGTATTCACAATAGCAGAGAAAGTCGGGATGAAAGCTGTCCGCAGCAGCGCCTCTTTTGAAAACAGTAAAGGTAAAGTCGCCGTCTTTAATAATCTCTTTTGTATATCCGGGATTTTGGTCAATTGAATACACTTTGGCGAATGAAGCATCGTCAAGCTCTGTGCTCCCGAAATAAGAGATGTATTCATAATTCTGTGGATTTGAAACGTTTATGACAGCGTAATGATTTCTCGTATCCCTTTCGGCGTCATGATATGCCGCCTGCAAGGAATGAGAAAGTATCCCGCAGAACAATACCAGTACGACAATCACGGTAATCATAATTGCTTTTGGAATGTCTATCAGTTTCCTTCCGCTTATTCCGCCGGATTTTATTTTTTGATTGATATTGTGCGTATATATTAGATAGTAAATGAACGCCAATAAGCCCATCAATAGAACAATACTGATGCAAATTACTACTACACCTGCCATAATGGCGCTTCCTCCTTTATATATTGTAAAATTCCTTAAATTTATAGTAATAAGTTCTTGTAACGTCGACCTCCGCGCCGTTTGTGAGTGTTAAACGGAATTTGCAGCTCAGAGCCGGTCTGATTCTCCTGATCGAATTTCTTCGAATAATGACGGAATGGCTGATTCGGATAAAGCTGTCTTCCGGAAGCAGCGCCTCCATCTGATAAATCCGCAGATCCGTTTTATATCGAAGTTTATCTGTATACACAAAGACGTCATGACCGAGTGATTCAGCATAACATATATCTTGTACCGATACAATAACCGTATCAGCGCCGTCTTTGCAGTATAGTTTTTTCTCCTGACAGGCTTCCTCTGTGAGAATAAGCTCTGCATCCTCTGAAATTTCAATGCCTGCCTCCATCAGTTCGTCTATAACAGCTTCTTTACTTTTTCTGCTCAGTTTCAGTTTTATTTTCATGGACATCCTCCTTTCGAAAACAATTGTATGATTGTTTTCCCGTATAATCAAGTGCTATGGAATAACTTGCACGTCAGCCTGAACATTTTGCGCAGGTATGACCGCTTACATCTTTAGTATCAAATAAAGGATTTTGAATCCTTCCGCAAAACTTCAGGCGGATAAACACAAAGCGGCAGACGAATTCTTGATAACTTGTTTGCGATTTGACTTATTATTCAATTATATGGGAGTTCAAATTTCTGCGCAAAGCAAAAACAGCTATTTTATATCTACGAATATACATCTTGAAATCCCGGTGTTTGTTCAGCAAAAAGCCCCGATTTTATCGGGGCTTTTTGCTGAACATATCTTTTGTATCTCTATTATGGAAAATGAATTTGATTTTCCCTCCAAAATCTGATTTGGCGCCTCCTGTATCGATATTCCCCCTATAAGCGAAGAAACAAGATCGACTTACTCTTTTCTTCGTGTCAAGACGATTCCAACGATTGCTCCTATAAGAATAATCGGTGCTAATCTAACAAACAAATATTCAAATACATGAAAAGCTGCTCCGAAAACAGCGGTTTCGGGATCGCTATAATTCCAGCCTAAATAGGGGCTGTTCAATACGGCCAGGACTATGAAAACTGTTACTGTGACTGCATACAGCGATATAAACAGCCAATGAAATATTTTTCTTCTTGCGCTCTTTCTTTGCGCAAGCTGCAAATTTATCACCTCCAATTTTTCAGAAATCACTTTTAGGTCGTTCGCTTCCGATTCGATAACAGATTCTCCAATTAAAGTACTTACAGGTGTTTCAAGCGCTTCTGATAGGGAAATCAACATATCTGAATCAGGAACAGATATTCCCTGCTCCCATTTCGAGATTGTTTGTCGTACGACATTTAACTTGACAGCCAGTTCCTCTTGCGAAAGCCCTTTTGATTTTCTGATTGTTTTGATATTTTCACTTAACATAAGAGAACGCCTCCTTTCTCTCAATTGTTATTTTTAATTGTATGAGAAACTCCCCGTTGCTGCAAGCAACGTATATTAACATTCAGGATCTATCTCTTTATTTCAAAAAGAAAAATGCAAAAAAGCCGCCACAGAACGCTTTCGTGACGGCGTAAAAATTCGATTTCAAATTGTGATAGGGCCGAAAAAGCCCATAAAAAATAAGGCTTTTCGGGCAAAAGAAAGAAGGCTGACTTTGTATCAAAATCAGCCTTCTTATTCGAAAGAGAACTCTAATTTTGATACAATGCACCCCTTTGAGTTTGGGAAATACATTTTGCGTAAGGGAGTACAAATAGTAAACCATGACTCAATAACCTAATTTTCTATAAGTCTTTTTCTGCGTTTGCTATTCCCCCTTAACTGTTTCCGATTCGAAATATTCAAAGCCATTATCCTGCTCAAATTGTTCACCGTATTGCTCGTAATAGCCTCTGTTTGTAAATTCGTAAGGACTGTCCTCTTTGCCGAGTGTCGCTTCCGGAAGATTTATGATCAGAAAGGAAAAAATGACTGTTGCGCCGATTGCCATAACCCATTGAATAAATTTCGGGTGGTTTTCTTTTTTCTTAAACAAATGGATGGCAAGTCCGATTGCAATTGGAAGAAAACCGAACAGCGATGTAATTAAACCGGGGGGAATATAAAGTATTCATTCCGTAAGGGGCAAAGGTATTCATATCCTGAATACCGATGCTGAGATGTATAATGACTTCAAATAAAGAAAACAACATAACGGCAATGCCTGCCGGTTTGCGGAATCCCCAAACCTTCAGAACAATACATCCAAGCACAACAGCGCCAAAATTGGTAATCATATCGGTCATTCGGTTCATCGGGTATCTGCTTAAAAGTGTTGAACCATGGGCAATGTTGTAGGAGTAGTGCAGTCCGCCCGGCAATATCCATTCCTCAATAACATGTAAAATCAGTACGATAATTGCCAAAGTACAGAGAATATTAAGTGTTGACCAGGTTTTCCTGTTTTTCCAAATGAGGACTCCTAATACGATTCCGATAGACATCATTACATACAGCCATATAGATAACCAGCCTTGCATAATTATTTCCATAAGTTACGCTCCTTTTTAAATTTATTTTCCGAAACTATTGTATCATATCCAAATTTATGCTACAATAGTTTCGGAATAAGTGATACATGAACCCAAAAACTTGTAGCAAAAAAAGGAGAATATTTATGTATCATATCAGTAATGACAAAAGAGCCATACAGTCATCAGAGCTTATTTACAATGGACTTATGGAGTGTATAAAGAAAAAGCCTTTTGACCAAATCACAATCAGCGATTTGCAGAAGGTTTCAGGTGTGGCGAGGTCAACATTTTATCGGGCGTTTGATAATATTTCTGATGTA
>CAKTAA010000117.1 GCA_934526185.1 uncultured Eubacteriales bacterium
ATTTAAGAAACATATTTTTGAACCTTTCACACAGGAAGAAATGAATGCGCGCTCTCATTATGGGGGAAGCGGACTTGGAATGTCGATTGCGAAAAGTCTTGTGGATAAAATGGGTGGAAAGATTCGTTTTGACAGCAAGCAAGATGTAGGAACCACATTCTACATCACAATTCCTTTTAAAATTTGCCAGGCGCCGATACTCACTGAGATGGAAGAAGAGGAGAAGTCAATTTCCTTGCAAGGCATGCATATTTTAGTTGCAGAAGACAATGAGCTGAATATGGAAATTGCAGAATTTCTTTTAGAAAGCAACGGAGCTAGCGTTACCAAGGCATACGACGGAAAAGAAGCAGTCGATATATTTGCCGGTTCTCCTGTCGGCGGCTTTGATGTTATACTGATGGATATCATGATGCCGAATCTAGACGGATATCAAGCATGCCGGGAGATTCGAGAGCTGCCGCGTGTCGATGCGAAAAGGATTCCGATTATTGCGATGACTGCCAACGCGTTTACAGAGGACAGGCAAAAGGCTTATGATTGCGGAATGAATGAGCATTTGGCAAAACCGCTTGATGGAAAGAAACTTTTGGAAACAGTCAGCAAATATTACAAATAAAAAAAACGGGTGCACCTCACGAAATGATTCGAAAACCAGCAGGTGTCCCCGTTTTTCTATACATTGGATATAGTAGTGCCTATCTTAATACTGCGCCGGGACCGCGGTCAAAGTAAATGCTCTTATTCGTCGTGCTCAGCGGAATGGCATAGCAAAGTTTTACATTATCTCCAAGTAATCCTAATTTAACAGCAGCTCTTCCTGCAGAGTACATTACGCGGTTGTCGATGCGGTGATCCGCAGCAACGGATACGGCAGAGCCGACTGCAATTCCGAGGTCTGTCACATTAAAAATACAAGGGCAGCCGTGCTTCTTATTTTCTCCGCAGTTTTTAAATCCGCACATGCCGCAGTTGTTCAGCCCGAAATAGGTGTCATAACAACCGATTAAAACTACACAAGTGCTGCTGTCGATATTTCCGGAATCGCGAATCATGAAGGCTTCATCGTATTCCTTGCCGAGTTCATAAAGCGTATCTCTGAGCTTGTCTTTTTCCGCTCCTGAAACAATCGCGGTTGCAATCGTGTCTTTACCACTGCCCTTTGGGGCAGTTTTTGCAGCTGCTGCCATCAGAGCAGCTACCAAAAAAATTGCATCTTTTTCTGCATCATGCATTGTCTTAAGCATTGTACCATCTCCTATCTTTTTCCTGTGCCAGTCGGACACAGAAGTATTTGCGAATAAATAAATTTTGATAGTTTATAATTATACACCAAAAAAACATCAAAAACAAGAGAAAAGATTCGCATTTTGCGCGTTTTCAGCGGCAGGGGGCTCTTGCTGTTTTCTCCCAATTGTGGCATAATAACCGCATGGCGGTAATTATGTATTCTATAATATTGCCGGAGAAAGGACATGGGAGATATGAGATTTATTCGTTCAAAAAATTATGTAAACGCTATGGAATACTGGAAAGGAAGAACCGACAGCGATACCGACTACGATGCTTTTCGCTGGCACCAGTGGGTGCGCCCGCTGGATCTGAGCGAGAGCGAAGAAAAGCTGAAACCGTTTGAGGGAAAACTGGGGTTTGCGTTTATCGGATTTTGCAGTGAACAGGGCGTAAAGAGAAATAAAGGAAGAGTCGGGACGGCGCTTGCTCCGGATTTTATACGCGGACAGATGTCGAATCTGCCGTGCGCATTTTCACAGGAAGTCAAGATTTTTGACGCAGGAAATATTCTTTGTGATAATATATCGATGGAAGAGGGACAGAAGCAGCTCGGGCATGCAGTAGAGAAAATACTGAGCCTGAATCTGTTTCCAATCGTACTCGGCGGGGGCCATGAGACGACCTTCGGACATTTTTTAGGAGAGTACCAGAATCTTCGCGGAGGCAGCATTACGCAGCCGGAACGAAAGGCAAATATGGGAATTGTAAACTTTGACGCGCATTTTGATTTGAGACCATATAAGAATGGAAGCTCTTCAGGCTCGATGTTCCGCCAGATTGCCGACATCTGCAGGGAGGACGGCGAAGAATATCGCTATCTGCCGCTGGGAATCCAGCAGCACAGCAATACGGTGCAGCTCTTCAAGGTAGCAAAGGCGCTGGGCGTGGAATATATATTAGCAAAAGAATTTCAGACCTCGGGTTATGCAAGTATTTTGGAAAGAGTCGATATGTTCATGAGCGGATGCGAGAATGCTTATATCACCATCTGCACGGATGTGTTCTCGTCTGCGTTCGCACCGGGAGTCAGCGCCACGCAGTCGCTGGGGCTTGACCCGGAGGTTGTGCTTCCTGTTATCAAGCATATTTTGCGGACGCGAAAGGTAAAAGGCTTCGATATTTGCGAGATTTCACCGAGATTCGATCAGGACAATACGACCGCAAACTTAGGCGCAGTGATTATTTTTGCCGTTGTCTGTACGCTTTGCAAAATGGATGGACTCGATATTGATTTGGACGACATCAGCTGGATGTAGTAAGGAGAAGTTATGAAAAAAGAACCGATTTTAGTTATTATGGCGGCAGGAATGGGCAGCCGGTTCGGAGGTCTCAAGCAGATTGAGCCGGTGAGCGATAAAGGCGAAATCATTTTGGATTTTTCCCTTTACGATGCAGTTATGGCGGGCTTTAAAAAAGTAATTTTCGTGATTAAACGCGAAAATGAGGAAGATTTTCGAAAGCTGATTGATGACGGCGCCGGAAAATATATCGATGTGCAGTATGCTTTTCAGGAGCTGACAGATTTGCCGCAGGGCTATCAGGTGCCTGAGGGCAGAGTGAAGCCATGGGGCACTGCGCATGCAGTGCTGGCCGCAAGACATCTGGCAGACGGACCGATTGCAGTTATCAATGCGGATGATTACTACGGACCGGGGGCATTTCAGACGATTTACGATTTTCTTGAAGACGCATGCGACGGAGAAAAATACTCTTACTGCATGGTAGGATACGATATTGAAAATACTTTAACAGAGAACGGCTTTGTTTCAAGAGGCGTGTGTAAAACTTCCGAGCAAGGCTTTCTCACGGAAATAACCGAGCGCACCAAGATTCAGTGGAAAGACGGAGAGATTGTTTATACAGAAGATGACGGAAAGACATGGAAGAACCTGCCGGAAGGCACGACGGTATCCATGAACTTCTGGGGCTTCACGCCTTCGATGATGAAGGAAATGGAAGCAGGATTTCCTGCCGCGCTCGACAAAATCCTTGCAGAAAACCCGATGAAGGGTGAATATTTTCTGCCGAGCGTTGCGGATCGTCTCATTCGCGAAGGAAAAGCGCAGGTCAAGGTCTTAAAGTCGCAGGACAGATGGTACGGAGTGACATATAAGGAAGATAAAGAGAGCGTGGTTTCCGCCCTGCAGTCTATGAAGGATAAGGGGGAATACCCAGATAAATTGTGGAAATAAAGGAAATGTGAGATGGAGAAAACAAAACAAAAGGATTATCTGCTTACGGTTATCTGCTATGTAGTATGGGGATTTCAGCCGCTCTACTACGCAATCAAACCGGAGACAGATGCAATGTTCTTATTGACATCCCGAATTCTTTGGGCAGGCATTTTCGTAACGAGTATTGTGCTTTTGCAGGGAAGAGGCAGAGAAATTATAGAAACCTTTAAGAAAAAGGACTTGATGCTGAAACATCTGATACCAGCGGCAGTATTTAATTTCATGGACTGGGGCGTGTATATGTGGGCGGTTATGAACGGACATATTCTCGATACCAGTATGGCATATTACATAGCGCCGCTTGCGGTATGCTACTTCGGCGTGATTTTTTATCGGGAAAAGATGACATGGCAGATGCTGGCTGCAACGCTGATTATTGTCGCGGGCGTGTTTTTTGCGGGTGATGGATTCGGAAATTCACCGCTGGTTACAATTATTCTTATGTTTTGTTTTGCGGCATATGCGGCATTCATGAAAGGCGTTAAGGAGGATTCTCCTCTTTGCACCAGCGTAATGATGATTCTTGCAGCACCTGTTGCGATTATTTACATTGCAATTTTTCGCATGGGTGAAAACGGAATAGCATCTGTCGACCTTGGAATTCAATTTTTCCTGATTGGCGCCGGAATCGTGACGGTTCTTCCGATTTTGATTTACGCAAGCTGTGTAAAGCGACTGCCGATGACAATCATGGGATTTTTACAGTATTTATCGCCGACGCTCGGTATCGTTTGCAGTTATCTGATGGGTGAGTCGATGGGAAAAAATGAGTATATTCTGTTTGGCTTTATCTGGACAGGAGTGCTTCTCTACAGCATCGTTACCGCAATTCGCGAGAAAAAAGAAAATCGCGCCGTCCTACAGGAAGAGGGACAGCACGAGTAAAACCAGTAGAATAGCTAAAATTATACACGGAATGTTTGAGCGCTTCAGCGGTAAAAGGAGTCCCTGCTCCGCCGCCTGGAGCGCTTTTTCATGCCAGCGGACATCGGCTGCAATTGACAAGGCACACGTAGCTGCTGCAAAAATCCAGCAAATCATAAATACATATTGCCATGCACGAGGATCACTGATGCACTGGAGTATTATCCTGATCAGCATATAAACAGAATAAACAAGTGAAAAAATGTAATATTTCCATAAGTGTTTCATTGCGTCATAGATACTTTCGACCTGAACAATGGGTTCTGTTTCAATCGGGACCGGATCCGGCTGTTCGTTGTAATAAACATGCAGAGTATCCCAGTCGGCGACCGGATGCCAGCCGTCAGCTGCATAGAGTTCATCTCTTTCTCTTTGCTTCTCTATTGAATCTGGGTCATTTTCGTATGTCAGACTCGAATAAACCAGAGCGACGTTAAGATCAACAGGATTAATTCTGCGGTAACTCCATATAATCGAATTCTGCATTTCCTCGATGAGCCAGCCGCGCGCCGCCATCTTTTTGATTTTCTTTTCGATTGCATCCCGGTTGTACAGCGTTATAAACGCAAAGCCCCATTTCGTATTCTTACTGCTGTCATTTCCGAACATTTAAAGTACCCCCTACTACAATATATTTATGGTTAATATCCCTTACAGCCAGTAAGGAATTACCCATCTTGTTGCTTAAGCTGTATAATGATAGAGCAATCGGTATAGCGGGCACCTCCTTGGGCTTCGCGCCCGTAAATAAGTCTGCTAACCAGCTCCTCATTTGCAGCGTTCGTTTTATGCAGGTTGATCCACCTTCAAGGTGCGTTCGTGTCACACCACAGTAGATTGAATAGGCAATGAGTAAAACTGGTACTTATCCATTGCAATAATAAATTCTAAGGAGTGACAATCTATGAACATGAACGCAGTAGGTATTGATGTTGCCAAAAGAAAAAGCACAGTGGCAGTTCTCCGTCCAGGTGGTGAAGTTGTTGTAAAACCTTTTGACATTCCACATTTGACTAACGATTTCAAATCGCTCACCAGCCTCCTACATTCCCTGGAGGGTGAAACCCGCATCGTCATGGAGTGTACCGGACGATACTACGAACCGGTTGCCCGGACACTGTCACAGGCGGGATTCTTTGTAAGTGCCGTGAATCCCCAGATCATCCGTAACTTTCAGGGACAGGACAACCCTCTCCGCAAAGTAAAGTCGGATAAGGCTGATTCTGTAAAAATCGCTCGATATGCACTTGACAGCTGGGTCAATCTGAAACAATATAGTCTTATGGATGAAATACGCACTCAACTCAAAACAATGAACCGCCAGTTTGATTTCTATACGAAACACAAAACGGCAATGAAGAACAACCTGATCGGCCTCGTCGACCAGACTTATCCGGGTGCCAATACCTACTTTGACAGTCCAGCCCGTGAGGATGGAAGCCAGAAATGGGTAGATTTCCTTGACACCTACTGGCATGTCGATCGTGTTCGTGAAATGTCCTTAAAAGCTTTCACTGACCACTACCAAAAGTGGTGCAGCCGTAAGAAGTACAACTTCAGCAAAACGAAAGCTGAAGAAATCTATGGAACAGCTAAAGGACTGATCCCCGTACTTCCGAAAGATGATTTTACCAAACGTATCATCAAACAGGCGATAGAACAGCTAAATGCTGCTTCTCAGACTGTGGAGCAGTTGCGTTCACTTATGAATGAAACAGCTGCCCAGTTGCCCGAATATCCGGTCGTTATGGCAATGAAAGGTGTTGGCCCATCTCTTGGTCCACAGCTCATGGCTGAAATCGGGGATGTGACCCGTTTTACTCATAAAGGCGCCCTCACAGCATTTGCAGGAGTAGATCCCGGTGTTAATGATTCCGGAGACTATTCCCAGAAAAGTGTTCATACTTCCAAGCACGGTTCTCCTGTCTTGCGAAAGACTCTGTTTCAGATCATGGATGTCCTTATTAAGACCAAACCTGACGATCCCGTGTATCTGTTCATGGATAAGAAACGTGCACAAGGCAAGCCGTACTATGTCTATATGACAGCTGGAGCCAATAAGTTTCTGCGCATTTACTATGGTCGGGTAAAAGAATATCTTGCCTCCCGGCCTGTATCCGAGTAACCACCTATACTTTTCTTCAGACCGGCATTTTATGGCGGTCTTATTTTGGTACCTACTTTTCAACCTGTATAAAATTTTCAATGTTCTTTAAATTTTAGCTTGACTTTTTATTTGCAGGCTTAT
>CAKTAA010000118.1 GCA_934526185.1 uncultured Eubacteriales bacterium
GGATAGGTTACATTTGTACTGCACTGATAGGAAATCGGAAATTCCAAAATCACTCCGTTGTTCGCGGCGGGATCGCAGGCTTCTCCCTGCTTGTATACCCGGACCTCGCTGCTGCCGCTGAAAAAGCCCTTCGTTGCAAAGGAGACCGTTCCGTCCGCAGCCGCTTCCACCTGAAGGATACGTTCCCACTCTTTGATTTCAAATTCTACCGGATCGGTCAGAAAGCGGCCGTCCCCGACTGCAACTGCGCAGTATTTTCCCGGCTTAAGCGGGGTATTCGCGCCGTCTACCAGCTCCTCCAGTCTTGTCCCCCACATTCCAATGGTGGCTTCCGGATTTGTGACAGTTTCATAAGGATAGGTCTTGCCGGATTCAAAGGTTCCTTCTATCAACATACTAAAAACAGGAGCCGGATCGCTTGGGTTCAGTTGTTGAATCTCATCGCTTTGCTTATAAATGCGCAAGGCATCATCATTTATATTCCAATTTCTGTTTTCCACTCCGCGGGTAAAAAATGTAACTGAGCCGTCGCCGTTCACCTGGACCTCAAGATATGGTTTTTCAGCGGCAGTCGGCGGTACGTTCAAAGCCGCAAGCAGAAGGAGCGTTAATGTAAATAAACAGATTTTCTTCAGCAATTAGAGTTCCTCCCATCTTTTTGTTTGTAATAGATGAAGGAATTATACCATAATTTGAAAAATGTGCAAACAAAGCGGAACGATCTCAAAAGATCGTTCCGCCGAATTTCTTATTTTATGTTATTGTAATTGTTTTTTTGACAAGTGGTACAAACCCTCCATCTTTATATAATACAATGAGATAATTTCCTGGCGGAAGGGGATGCAGAAGTCCGGAGTTTTCGTCAAGAGTATTTGCGCTCAGAACAACTCTTCCTCTGCCCACGATTTTACTTTCATCAAATAATGGCCATAATTTTCCTGTCGATGCATAGCACCACATACCCGTTGTATTGCTATACACTTCGTCTGCATATGTCAACGCAATCCATGCGTCTTTTTCCGTAACGCCGTTATAATCTATGAAAATCTGTTCGCCGGATTCTACCGAACTGTTACATATCAGTTGTGGCGCTCCAACTGCTCCTTTTGAGTTGACGGTTTTATCAACAGCTTTGAGCACTTTGTTGATATTGCACTCGTCAACATTATAATATCCATCGCCAAGGAACAGCACCGCTTTGAGATTTTCCGGGGACGAAGTTTTGTATTCAATTTTCATTTTTATATTATCGTACCCGGTGATGCCGGCGCGATCATAGGAGGAAGTAAGATAATCGTTTGCATAATGCCATACAATAGAGGTAGTTGCACCGTAAGCCTGCGTATTTTGGTTATATATGCCAACCCATCCGCCGCGATCCATTAGATTCCCGCAAATCGTAAAATCTATCCAGCCTTCCGTGAGATTGACTTCTTCACCATCATACGTGCCGGTGACAGGAATCTCGACGTAAGTCGCATTATGAATCCGCGGATAGGATACCCTGAATGTCGTTTTTGCGAGAACAGGAGATGAAGCATCCCCCTGGTGGACAACAATCATATAGTCACCCACCATAAGATCGACAAGTTCACCCTTGGAATTGTAATTTGCTGCGTTTATTGTTTGCCCTTCAGGAGAAGTCGGCGGATAGATTGGCGCGCTTGTATGGCTGCCGTTAGATACGTAGATCCATCTGTTTAAGCGTAGCAGTTCGACATCATTTGGGTTGGAGTAATCCATGATCCGATATATGTATATCCGTGAATTCGTATACTGCGCGTCATTCATTCCTTCAATTGTTATGCTTATGGGTTCTCCGGGGCTATATGCATATTTATCCAGGGAAAGCTTTATACCATTTTCGGATGTATCACCATAATAAATAAAAGGAAGTTTTCCGTGTGAATCCCAAGTGCGGGATTTGACAAGGTGGTCTCTCTGAGATTCGTCAGTGATCATATTCTCAACTTGCGTAATCATTACACCACCAATATCATTCGAGTCAGTTCCTTCCGGAGTGCATTCAACTGCATACCCATTCCCTATGTATATACCACAATGTCCCACTTTGAATAGGAATTCGCCAGGGACGATGTTTTCAAAGTTGCTGTCCATATTACACAGATCTTCAAAACCATCTTGATTGATATCCTGTTCTGCGACATAGGTGGCCCCACCAAAATTCAAGTCATAATCACCTTTCCATCCCCATAAGAGAACACTTTTTAGAAAACCGGAGCAGTCAAAGGCAAAATAGCCGTGGTCTTTCATATCATTATAACGATCTTTACGCGTATTGTTATCTCCAGATGCCATTATGTCTGAACGGCTAAGTGCTTTTTCCAAAGTATGCCCGAACGTCGCATTTACATACACTGTTCGATATCCCAAACACACGTCCAGCAAACGTTCTACGGCCTCCGCATTGGTCATTCGTTTTACGTTTGCCCATGATGGCACATCAGATGCCTGCACATTCGTTTGAAAGCTAAAGTCTCCTGCTCCGAATAAAGCGAACAGAATTGCCAAAGAGAGTACAAAGGACATAAATTTATGTTTTTTCATTGCAGCTTCTCCTTATTTTAATGTGTCGAAATATAGCTGAAAAGGCACGGGAAAAACTTGAATTGTCTCAATATGTGATTTTGATATTGATTATCTCTTCAACGGAAGTATAGCCGCCATCACTGAACAGCACAATCTTGTATTCCCCGATCGGCGTATACCGAAATGTGCCAGTATTAACATCCAATACCTGCGCATGCAGGTATACTGTACCATTGCGGGAAACTGTATTGGCTCCAGATAAACCCCACCGCGTACCAGTAAGTGCATAAACCCACATACCTGTAGAGCAAGGATTATAGTTGGTGACATTTCTTGGATACAGACCGATCCAAGCATCTGTATTTGTGATGCCGGAGAATGATACGGCTATCGTATCACCCTCGCTATACGTGACTTTATCTGTACGGATTTTATTCGTACCGAAATATGTTGATGTAAAATCTATATATACATCGCTGTGTGAGCAATTACTGCAATATTCCGATCTGATACCTGCTGATAATTGTCGTCAATAAACAGAATGATTTTATAGTCTTTTAGATTTGTTAAGTTTAATTTCGAAACGTCAAATCGTATGCGTGTATATCTATATGAACCATAGAAAATCTTTCGATTTGTTACTTCCGGCAAAGCATAATGCCATGCAAGAGACGGGTTAGAAGAGGAGGGGTTCGCATTCAATTCTTTCGAATAAAGTCCTACCCACGCATCTTCCTCAATATGCCCGCTGATACGCACTTCGATCCAGCCGTCTGCATATACAGCTTCATTGATTTTGGGATCGCAGATTTCAAATTCTACTTCGGCAAGGACGCCGCCGCTCGTTCCGGCAAACAAAACGACCTTATACGTCCCACCTGTTAATGGCTGCCTTTCATCCAAAATATAAGATGCTGCATCCAGATATACTGTTTCTATTGATTTCGGCGCACTCTTCGATACGGTGTGATCACCGGTGTTGACATAGCACCAATTGTTCAAATATCCATTTTGATAATTGGGAAAGCCCGCCATATAAATGCTGACATATGCATCGGCATATTCCGAACTGTTCAGTCCCTTCAGAGTAACCTGAATTTGCTCTCCGGGATTATATACTCGTTTGTCTAATTGTAACTTGTTATTGGACTGCGGTTCTATCGTATCATATACATAACTGATAAAAGGTAGCAGCCCATGCTTATCCCATTCTGTTGCGGGTTCTGAAAAGTCGGATTGATTTTCATGATCCAGCACGACTTTGGTTATTTGTACACCGTTATTCCAAATAGGTGTACATTCTACCGCATAACCATTCCCTATGTATATACCGCAATGCCCTGCTTTGTACAGAAATTCTCCGGGCATAATAGCATCGTAAGAAACAAACGAGGTACTGGTACTTGTACATAAATCCCTTAGAGTGTCTTGATTCACATCCTCGTTTGGATTATAGTTGTAATTATCACCGTCCCACTCCCATAAAAGCAACGCCTTTACAATTCCAGAACAGTCAAAAGCGTAATAGTGATATGGTACAAGCGCTTTGTTTTCATTCGCTCTGTCTTTGTTGCCATCAGATTTATTGTATGTATATTCAATCAGGTCGTCTGAAAGCTGCTGACCCACGGTTCCGTTTACATATACCGTGTTATAGCCAAGTGCAAGGTCTATCATCTTCCGTACGGCTTCATCATTATTCATGCGTTTTGTTGTGAAATCGGCCGGAGGATAATCTTCGGCATGCGAAGAGAAGGGGACAAACGTATGGCACTTGTTTTGTTATTTATGCTGATATCCTCAGTTTCGGCAGAAGAAGAAATCGTCAATCTGGCTGCCGTATATCACGCGGACGGGAGCATTACTTTGATCGGATCGACGACAGCAAAGTATTGGCTCGTAGAAGACATGGTACTTGTGTACAAGGAGGGCGAAGATCCCGAAGAGGACAGTCCACTCTTTTTTTACCATATTTCTGGAGGTGACACTTTCTCTATCACACATCCGGCTCCGTATTGCTGGCATACGGATCGAAAAGATGAATTCCGTGACGTAGAACGCATGATTCTCAAGCCCGGCAGATATTTTGCCATTATTAAAAGAGGCAGCTTAACCGAGGACACGATTCTCTCGGATCCCGCCTATTTTACGGTGCCGTCTGAAATTGTTTCATCTTCCCCGATTCCGACACAGACGTCCACGCTCGCCCCGACGCACACGCCGACCGAAGAACCCACATCGGATGCAACGGCCAAGCCTACCCCAAAAAAGACCACAGTACCGATTCACACCGCCTCGCCTGCGTCGAAAGCTTCTTCGGGCATTGGAACGATCCATATCGCTGCTTATGTTATCCTGAGCGTAATCATCTGCGCAGAGTTTATGGCGATTTGTTATTTAGCAAAGAAGAAAAAGTAAATTTCTAAACAATTCTGAACATAAAACAAAATACTGTTTACTCATATAATAATGATAAGGCCGGAATTTGTCAACAAAATCCGGCCAATTTTTATATTCAATCTTAAAATTCGTCATTTTTTACAAAAAATATTTTATTATCTCCCGATACGATAGAGTGAAATACAGGTGTGGTGGGAAAGTTTATATACGTCAAAATATACAAAAATAAATAATCCAACCTATGTTCGTATAAAGATTTTTCCAAAATGGTTCCTATTTTGGTCATGCTTATAATAGTTTCTTTGATGAAAGGACTGAAAAGCGATGGAGAAACGGACATATACCCTAACAGATATTAACGAAGATCTTATCCATTACGTAGACAGATATCTCAAGAAGGTTATTATCAATGCAAAACGTCGTTACTATCGCTGTAGAAACAAAAAAGAAAAATACGGGATTATATTCGTTGATTTGGATTCCTTCGAAGAAGAGTTGGGCTATGAAGACAACAATTACGATGCGGTTATCTGTCAATACATAGAAGTCAAAGGAAGACAAATTCCCGTGTATGAGCCAAAGCTGGCAGAAGCGTTGCTGTCCTTAACCGAAATTCAACGGCAAATTTTAATAGAAAGTGTTTGCTGGAATATCAAGTTGAAAGAGATTTCCGTTGATTTGAAAATCAGCGAACGTATGGTAAGAAAGCATAAGCGTAATGCCATTGAGTCCATACGAAGGAGGATGCAGAAAAATGAAGAGTTCTGACTACCGCGCCTCAATACCCGTACCACCTGCTGAAATGATTCTTAGATATCTTAATGATGAACCGCGGAGCAAAATAGACCTTTTGAACTACTACGAAAACTACATCCACTCAGCAGCAGTTGAGCAGGTATATACTTCTGATGGAGATCGCAAAGGATTTTTTGTCAATGAAGACCTTATGCAAGAAATTCGCATTGAATTTTTTCAAAGCCTGCCGATTCTGCATCGAAAACTGATGAATATGTTTTCATCAAATGATTAAAGAATAACCGTTCGGACAGCTCCGATCTGTTATTACAGAGAGTAATCTCACTGCACTTTGATAAATATGCCTTACGGCATCATGGTAATATGCTGCGCAACGATCCGGCGAGCAGCGCCTGAATGCGATAATCCGTTCCGTGACACAGAACGGCTGCCATGACCCGGAATAATGAGCCTTGCCGATACGCTTGCGGCGCCGCCTTAGAAATGCGGCTGCGGAACCTGATTTGCGGGTATATCCGTAATGCGGAAAAGTTCCTCAACTTAGTGCACCCGTTGCATTAAGTTGAGGAACGGTCAACCCGGCGCAGCATATCCCTTGTTTGGATGGGACCGAAAAAATCCATTCGATGCAAATAAAAAATTTTTTTCTGCATTTTATCTGCTGATATAAGGCGATTTTTTTATAAAGTAGGTCAAAAAAAGCAAAAATAAAATTTGCCAA
>CAKTAA010000119.1 GCA_934526185.1 uncultured Eubacteriales bacterium
GCTCGAAATACTCTTCCGCGTCCTCCTCAGTGGTGATGTACCGGTTCGGGCGGCTGTATTCCTTGCCTTGCAGGCCCTTCTTTTCCCTGACGGCCGAGCGTGCGGCGTTCTCGCAGATGATTTGCGCGCCGTAGTGCTGATTCGTGTCTTTGACCTGCAAAAACCACTGGCGGCATTTCCGGCTTGCCAGCGCGTAAGCCTTCGGCGCGGGCTGCGCGGTTTTCCGAAGCTCTGCGATCTCCTGTTTCAGTGCTGCGATGCGGTCTAGTGTTTCTTGGTTGAGCATTTGGTTACCTCCTGTCTTTTACGCGCAATTTGCACGTTGTTCTTTAGCTCAATTATAGCGTACAATTTGCGCGTAGTCAATATTTTTTTGGAGGTATCTAAAAATGTTTCACGATCAATTACGCGCAACCAGAATGGCACGCAAAATCACGCAACAAAAGCTCGCTGATGCCGTCGGGCTTGCCCTTCGTAGCTATCAATGCTACGAGCAAGGTGTTAGAGAGCCTTCCCTCGACATGCTCATAAAGCTTGCAGACGTGTTGCAGGTTCCTACCGATTATCTGCTTTGCCGGGATTTATCGCTCTTAAAATCCTTTGATGGGTTTCGGTGATGTCTTCTAGGTCATCCCATATTTGGAAATCGCCTGTCCTGTCACCGGATTCAATCTGCTGGTAGTATCTCAAGCTAATCCCCAACCTCTCCGCCATCGCCTGCTGGGTCATGCCCTTGGCCTTTCGGGCGGCTTGCAGGTTGGTGCGCATCTGCTTCGCCATAACTGATAAAATCCTCCCTTCGGCGGCGTGACCGTTCGCCCGCTGGGCCGCCGAGGTCACTCTACATCCTCCTCAACCAGATCGACGGCTTTGCCTCCCTCGCACACGAGGGCATAGCCCAGCTTCCGAAAATGCTCGATGTCAGCCATCCCAAGCACTCCGGCATTGATCAGGGCGATAACCTGCTTTTTGTTGAACATCATTATGCGGTTTTGCCTCCTCTCCCCGGCGCGGGGATTTCCTGCAGGGGGAAATACTGCTCGATCTTGCTCAGCGGCGCGCCGATGATCCGCATCATCTCAAATGCCTCCCACCGCGACCACGAACCTTTTCCGTTCATCCGGCCGGAGATGTAACTGTCTCCCCGGCCCAGCTTTTCGGCAAGGGTTACCTGGTCTATGTCCAGCTCGCCCAGCTCGAAGCGCAGGCGTCTAAATGGCTTTGGCATATTCTTTCCTCCTTTCTAACTCGCTTGTCCCCTCCCCACCTCTGTGATAAGATGAGAGCGAAGGGAGTTGACCCGCGTGGTAAGCAAACTGTCATTAAAAATACTGAGGCATCTTAAAAAGGCCGGAGTAACCAGCGATACGGAGATTTATACTCTTTTTCCGAACTCACGAAGTTCTATCGAATCCCTGTTGGCAAGCAAAATGATTGCGTCTGATCACGTTGGGCTACAAGCGAATGGTGATTGGCAAGACCATTTTGTGATTAGCGATCTTGGCAATGCCGTTCTCGAAGAAGCTGAACGCAGCAGCGCCCGTTTTCACTGGTCTGAATTTCGAGCGTGGATTACGCTGGCAATCGCATTAGCGGCCTTCGCCCTATCGGTCATCGCGCTATATTTGCAATACAAATAGCATTAATGACTAGCCCTGCTGTCGCAAGTGCCAAAATGCCCCACTGAATCACCTCATACAAAACGGGGTGATTTTCTTTTAACCAATGCCACATGGCTTCTCCTCCCCTTTTTCTTCCTTCTCTGCGATCAGCTCGTCGGCCAATCCTATAATCTTCTCGATGCTGGCCATGATTTTCACTCCGACATGAAATCACTTCCTTTCTGTTGGTTTTTGTGATAGACTGGTGATAAAAGGAGGAAATGCTATGAAAAAACTTTTTGTGATTTTTGCCATCATCTTTGTCTTGGCTGCTTGCGCCTCCCCGTCTTCCGTTCAGCCCGAGGTAAGTCCCTCGGTTCCCGTAGAGTCCGCCTCCAGTGAATCCTCAGAGCCTGCTGGCCCCATCGGAATCAAAGGGTCGCACATTACCGATATTCTTCTTGGCTTGGAACAATCCAGATTTGAAATCCCCAATCCAAATTTTAAGAGCTCGTCCGACCACAGTATCAGCACTCATTATGCAGCAACATCGTTGTATAACCCTGGGGTTGGTATGACATTTGACTATCACCTGTCAGCGGCCGCAGATTTTTCGATTATTAGCGGCTCATTCGGAATTACAAACACTGATTTTTGAGCCGGGGAAGATGACTTTCTTTCGATCGCTAAAAGCTATCTCGGATTCTGCGCAACTATGCCTTGCGACGCGACATCCGGATCGCTTTCGGGAGTCGCAAAAGATTGGGTTGTTTCCGCAATTGACGACCATGACAAATGGAAAAGCGGCGTTGCCATTACTTGGGACGATGCACGTTTTTCGGTGGATTGGTCAAAAACTTCCGATGGAGAGATTATCGTGGTGTGGATGACAATAGAACGTGTCGATCCGTCAGGAGAGGAAGAAAAGATTTCCGATGAGGACGCTGCAAAATATGAGCAGGCACTCAAAAATCTGGAAAAATCCGTTCATTCGAAATAGGTCAAAATGCGCTTCGCCGCCCTTCGGGGCGGCTTTTCCTTTTCCGACAGTTATCCCCTCCCCTTTTGTGAAAGCGCCTGCTTGTAGATTGAAAATCAACCAATCAGGCAAAAAAAATAGCATCTCTTTCTCGATTTGATAGGCCAAGCAAGTCTGATAGCTTCTTAACTTCGCCCGCTTTAAATTCGGTATCATTTTCTATCTTTTTTTGCAATCCATAAGGGGTTATGCCCAGATTATCCGCTAAATAGTTATACTTCAAACCTTTAGCCGCAACAGCCTCTCTTAGTTTTTTGCTATCGGTCATATGATTCACCTCCTTTGTAGAATTTTAATCTACATTCGTATCATATCACTTAGTAGATTTGATGTCAACACTATTTTTGAATTTTTTCAAATTTTGTTGATTTTGGATTTACAGCATGATATAGTATTAATTGTAAGGGGAGATGAATGATGGAGTTATATCAACGCATCAGAAAGCGCCGGGAAGAGCTCGGCTTATCGCAAGAAGAATTGGCTCAAAAAATGGGCTATAAATCTCGGTCATCCATTAACAAGATAGAAATGGGAGAGAATGACATCCCACAGTCTAAAATCGTGCAGTTTGCCCGAGCTTTAAATACCACCCCGGCGTACCTCATGGGATGGGAAGATAATCCCGACCAAAAAGAAAAATCCCCCGCCGAAGCGGAGGATCTGGTCAACGGCGATCCCGAATTGACCGAATATCTGGAAGAGCTGCGCACCCGGGACGAAATGCGAATGCTCTTCTCCATTACCAAGGGCGCGACCAAAGAAGATGTTATGCGGACCGTCGCCATCATCGAAGCTCTCCGCCGCGAGGAGGAAGGCCGTTGAACGACGACGTATTTGTGCGGGAAATTCCAATGCTTCCGCATATACGTGGGGTTACGGTGCCGAATGATGACGGCACCTTTTCGATTTATATTAACGCAAGCCTGTCGGCGGAAGCTCGCCGCGAAGCATTGGAGCATGAAATATACCACATCAGGCACGACCATCTTTATCAAAGCGAATTGCACGTGAGCTCCTGCGAAAAGGACGCTGCCGCCCGCCCTGCGGAAGAATCATCCCCCACGCCCCCACAGAAAGCCGCTCCCGCCCCATCTATCCCGGAACCCACCCCGCAGCAGCGCAAGCCCACAGCGCCCCGCTGGGGCTTTGTGCGGCGCGGATATCTGATCCTCTGGGACGAGGTTCAGCCGGGGGATGAGGTATTCCCGCCGCCGAGGAACCAGCCGAAGGACGACCCGCATTGCCCGCGCATTCTGGCCCCGGTGCCCAAGAGGCCGAGGACGAGGCGGTGCGAAGTGGATATTTGGAAGTAGAGAAAATTTTAGGATCAGTTGCAATTATTCAAAAACTGTAATATTATAAAGACAGGACGGTGCATATAAATTTAGAAAAAGTGGAAAACTGTAATAGAGTTTTTCAAGTTGATTCTTTCGAAAAGGAGTATCGCGCCCTGTTCGGGAAAAACCCATTCGTTTTTAGCCGTTACCAAAACAAACTGTTATTTAATTTACAGCAACTTGACGCAGAGGGCCTAAAGGTGCTAAGCTTCTGCGAACGCTTTGAAGATCTCCACCAAGATGTATCTGGATATACTATTTACTCCATCCGCCATAAAAGCAAGACGATGAATCCTAGGGTACTTTTTTTCTGTCATAACAAAAAGCAGGAAGCGTTCATTTTGCTTAACTGCTTTTTAGAAAAAAGCAAATCAGATTACGACCGAGCAATCGAACGCGCAAAAGGTAAAATATTGAAACTTTTACGAGAGGGGAATGCAGTGTGACACTTGATGAAATGATTGAAAATGCGCAAGAAAATCATACCCTTTTTTCTGAAATTTCAGCTAGGCAAAAGAAAGAGATTGCTCTAAGGGCGTTGGCCGCATCCACTTTGCATCGCTATCGGATGTCTTTGGGGTTGACGCAAACTGAATTTGCTACAAAATATGGAATTTCTCAGTCTCTTGTTTCAAAATGGGAAAACGGTGATGAAAACCTGTCTGTTAAATCATTGCTGCAAATATGCACTATTTGCGGCTGCAAACTGGCATTTGTTCCAGATGCATTATCTGAAATACCCCAAGAACAACGCCAAATAAGAACATTTTGTAATGCTCCTAGTAGCAAATACGTCTCAAGAACTTCTAATCAAGGAGGATGCGCATATGCAGGCGTATACTAATCAATTTTCCATCTCCATGAATACTGGCAAAAACGAAGTGCTGATCAATTTTTTCCAAAACGTTCCTCCTGTTGATGCTTTTTTGCAGCCAACCGAGCAAGATGTCGAAACGGTATCACTTCCTGTAGCACAACTAATTATGTCTCTCGACTGTGCCCAAAATTTGACAGATCTCCTTTCTAATCTTCTTTCCGGCAAAGCAGAAGCACCAATAAAATAAAAAATCCCGCCCCCTGCGCCAACAGGAGACGGGACACACAGGCAGCAAACGCGAAAAGCCACCTTGCAAGGATATTATATCACCTTCGCAGGGCTGGCGCAAGCATTGCCTTGAGGAGGTTTTATTATGGACAGAAGAACAAATACAGCGGTCTGGCTTGAAGATTACAAGCGCTGGCAGATCAAAGTCCAAAAGGACGGGAAGCGCCGAACCTTCACCAGCTCCACGCCGGGAAGAACGGGCCAGCGGGAAGCAAATGCAAAGGCCGATGCGTGGCTCGATGAAGGAGTTACAAATCCAAACGCCAAAGTCAGAGATATCTATCCATTGTGGATTCAGGAGAAAAAAGATACTACCGGCCGAGGAAATTACGAGGCCATTGAATACCGTTTTGAAAAGTGGGTTATTCCACGCATCGGCCACAAAAAAATCAGCTCTCTCACTGACCAGAACCTGCTTGATATTCTGAATGAAGCCTTAAAGCAGGGCTTGGCAAAAAAGTCGATCTCAAATATTCTTGCTGATATTAAGTCGTTCCTCCGGTACTGTCGGCGCTCACGAATTACAACATACAATCCCGAGGATGTTACGGTGCCAAAGGGAGCGCGAAGCAAGGAAAAGGATGTATTGCAGCCTGATGATCTCAAACGGTTGTTTACGCTGGACCAAACCATACTCTATAAAAAACGGGTTTTTGATGACTATATCTACGCCTACCGTTTTCAGACAGCAACAGGATTAAGGCCGGGAGAGCTGCGCGGGCTTACGTGGGCCGATATAGATCTAAAAAACGACATAATTTATATCAAGAGAGCCATCAATCGTTATAATGAAATTACCAGCGGCAAGAACGAAAATGCCATCCGCAGTTTTGCTCTAAATAAGGTTACGGCCAAGATTCTGCGCCAGCAGCGAGCCTTGTTCTTACCGGGAGACAGGGTCTTTCCGATCTCTTCTACGGCAAACTATTGGTCGCGCCTACAACGTTTTTGTTCCGTCAATGACATTAAGGCGATTGCCCCCTACGAACTGCGGCATACCTTTGTCAGCGCTGTCAAAAGCCTGCCCGAAGCCCAAGTAAAAGAGCTTGTCGGCCACTCTAAGAACATGGATACCTTCGGGATTTATGGCCACAGCTACAGCGGCGACAAGGAGAGAACGGGTTCCGCCGTCGAAGAAGTTTTCCTCGGGATTTTGGGGAGTGGGTTATAAAGTGGGTTATTTTCCGCAGCACGCCGTTCGGAGGTTCCCCTATCCGGGCGGTTTTCCTTTTGGATATATGTTCAATTTTCCGCATTGCAAAGCCAAAAGAAAAAGGACCGACACGAGACGCTATTGCGTTCCGCTTCAGTCCTTGATGGTTG
>CAKTAA010000120.1 GCA_934526185.1 uncultured Eubacteriales bacterium
AAGAGCCGTATGCGGGAAAGCCGCACGTACGGTTCTGTGAGGGGCTTACATTGTGAGGTGTGAGTCTACTCGACTGTGGAGGTGAGTAAAGTGAAGAAAAAAGCTACAATCGTGATAGTAACTATATGTGTATTGGTGGTAATAATAGGAATTACACTTTCAGCGTTTAGGTCTTCTGAAGTTTATAGAAAGAAAAAAGCATCTATAATGTGGGATTGCTCTGTGACTTGCATGGAAGCGTCAACATCCGAGAAATATGTGATAAATTATGCCGATTCAAAAGTTATATCCAAAACAGGAGCTTTGACGATTCAGAATAGAAATGATTTTGATATTGTAGTGCATTTACTGTGCGAGGGAGAACCAGAAATCGTATCAGACAAGATATCTTCAGGTGGATGCTATTCATTCTTGCAGGTTGCAGCCGATAAAGAATACACTGTTGGTATTCATGCAGCTGTTGATACGAAGACGGAAATAAAAGTGTTCGTATATGATGGTAAAGATACAGAGCCATATACGAAGTGATAGACAAATTCCAGTTTATATTATTCGGTATCGGAAAAGCACCCCCGCTGGGGTGCTTTTCATTTGAAATAAGAAACTTGATATGCTATAATAAAAACGGCGGTACTCCCATACCGCTCGTATATTTAACAGACTCCCAGAAATGGGAGCCGTTTCCTTTATAATTCATAATAAATTCCCGTTAGATCATCTCCGAAATGTTCAAACCAATTTTCATCAAAGTCTTTTGCCCTGTTATAAGTCATGTTTTCTTTGATTGTCTGAATCGGATAAGCAAAGAGTTTTGCTTCCATCTCTCGCATTTTTTTGCGATCAGTAAAATACGCATGAACTTCATCAGCGTTTCCTCGTCTAACGCTTGACGTTATATGCAAATAGTCTTTCTTGTCATGATTAACAAAACCTTGATTTTCATAAAAAACATAAGAAAAATTTTTGACCTCAATACAGAATGGAAAACGGCGGTAACTTTGTTGCTTCTGATCGTCTTCGCTCTTATAGACAGTTCCGTCCTTTGCTTTATATTCTCCGGAGAGTCCATCCAGAAATTCTGTGTAAGGTTGAACCGAATTGACGATGTTAATTGCATTTAATAATTTAACACTGCCATATTTAATATTTTGTCGAAGATTCTGAGGAATAGTGTCGAAAACGTTGAAGACGTTTTCTCGTCCTCCTAATTCCTCAAGCAAGCTATAGTCTCTGCGATCATCCCATATAATCACGGGTTGTCCGTCATAACCTTCAAATGTAGCGTTCTTGGCACCGATCGTGAAGAAAATGTCTTCGTCGTCGTCAAGTTCAGGGTATAAAGCTCTTGCAAGAGCTTTACAGGTGTGACCTTTTCCAACGCCGCCCTGCCCGGTCACATAGATGTTCATGCGTGATTTCGGAACAGGCTGTGTGTAAAGATATTCAAGACGGCATTTCTTTAGGATCTGCATTTCTTTGACATATAGAACAGGATCGTCAATCTTACACTGTTTCAAAGTTTTGCCGAAGTTGAGCACGTCAACTCGCTGCTGATCCCGGAACTGGATATCTTCATCACCGTACTTTGCGCGCTTTTCATCGCGTTCATTGAGCATTTGTCGCCATGGCATATTACTATAAAGTTTCGTATCATCATAAAGGGCTTTGGTGGGTTGCTTCTCATGCGTGAAGTATTCGGCACAGTCGAGAAAGCTGTGCTTTCCGACTTTTAGCTCGATCATATTGGTGGGAACTCCGCCGAACCATTTGGAAATATCGTCAAGGCTCTTTGCCGGGTTGCAGTATATGTACACATGCCAGTGTGGAGCTTTTGGCGTACCATCGTCATTTTTATCGCGATCATGCCTAACGTATATCCACTGTTTAATTGTTTTGTGCGCAAGCGCCTTCATAATAACTGCCCGGTTAAAATGTAAATCCTCACCTGTTTTCGGGTTGTACTCATACTGCATAATCTCAAAGGTGCGGTAAGTTTTCTTTGGTTCTGTAGTCCCTGTAGTCGCTGTAGTCATATTTTCATTTGTCATAATTTTTACCTCATATATATAGATTGAAGAACGTATGTTCTTGATGAGCTTATAATGTAAGAAAAGGTGAAAGTCGAATAAGCATTTCAATAAGTGCCGCATTTTTGCCACAAATGCGGCAAAAATGCGGCAAATATTACAAAAATGTTACATTCCGATACAGTTGATACACTTAGAATTCCGGCGACGGCACAAGCCCAAACCGTCGCCCGTATATAGAAAAATGCAGCAATCATAAGGGTTAAAATATAAATATTACAAAAGTGTTACAAAGAAATACAGTTGATACAATGATACAAAAAAATTTGGAAGGTTGAGAAACTCTCCGGAGGAGCACCTAAAGCACGGCAGTGCGGTACTTCTGTTAGGAAGTATTAGGTGTAATACTTTGCGGCGGTGAAAAGTTATCGAGAAAAATTCCGAACATACTATATGTGTAACAAAATTGACGAGAGGTTAGTGAAAACTATGGCGAGCATACATTATGGGAAGATCAAGGGAGCTGGGCAGGCAAAAGCATGGATGAGACATTGTGCGACAGAGGAAAGAAAGAAGAGGGAGCATAGGAATGAAGACGTTGATAAAACACGGACAAGTGAGAATGTGGACTTTTTGAAACTTACCTATGCGGAGAGTTGTAAGAAGTATGACGATAGAATAAAGGAACTGGATGAGAGTACCAATACTAATAAACGAAGGGATCGGGTCACGCTCTATGGATTGATTATAAGTATGCCGAGTGGACTTTCCAGGGATCAAGAAAAAAGACTCATGGAAGTAAGTATAAGTTTATTCGGTGAGAAGTATGGGTGGGAGAACATTATGGGAGCATATGGACACTGGGATGAAATTCATGAGTATGCCCGTGATGAGCAATTCAAAAGTAGTCGGGCGCATTTGCATCTGTTTGTAGTCCCCGAAATTTCGGGAAGGCTGTGTGGGAAGGAGTTTTCTTCTAAAAAAGCTATGAAAGAAATGAATCGGGCAATAGATCGGGAATGTTACGAACGGTTCGGAAAACATTTTCTCACAGGTGAAAAACCAGAAAGAAAGACTGTTGAAGAACTCAAGACACGAAGCAGTAAAGAAGCGGAAATTTTATGGAACATCAACAAGGCGATCAGATCGGAGCAGTTGGAGCAGTTGTCGTTGTTGTTAGAGAGTAGAAAAGGGCGGTCACTGGTTTCTCAAGCGCTTTCACATGAAATTTATGTGAACCGGGAAAGAACGAGATAATGACACAAATTTGCCACAGGTATCCTTTTGTCATTTTAGAAAAAACACATCATAATATATATAGAAAGATTGCTGGAGAATCCTCCGTCATCTTTACTATATATAAAAGGGTCATAGCACCCGAAGGAGACATATGAAAAAATTATCAGACAGATCAAAAAATCAGATCAGAAAATTCTTAGAAGCAGAGGGCGTGGCTATCGGAAACCAATTTAGATGGGAATTCTACTGGAGAAAATGTGATCTTGAAAAGGAAAATCCAGACGCAGATGAAGACAAGGTCAGAGATGAAGCTTTGGAGTACGCAAATCAAGAGGTACTGAAAATGCTCGATGGCTTTTTTAACGACTATGAGACGTGGAAGTGAGGTAACGCATATGAGACATGTGATAATATACAGTTGGGAAGAGGTTAAGAAGGTTCTGGAGAATGAGCTTGAAGATGACAAGTACAGAGTGCAAGTCAAACCCTGCTTGTTAAAAAAAGGGTATGGAGTGGTTGAGATTGAGGAAATGGATATAATGGAAGGTATGATTGAAGACATGCAGGAGCAGTTAAGAATACTGAAAGGATTTATAAACCAAAGACTTGATAAAGAGGTTAGAGACATAAAGCCTACAGAAGATCATATCAGGGAAGCTAAACAGGAAGCAGACGAAGCAAAGGAAAGAGACTTCGAAGCGGAGAAAGAACGAATCAGACGAATGATTAAAGACAAAGAGAGGGACTAAGCCCTCTCATTTTTTTGTCTAACTTGACTACAGAATGACTACACCGAGAGAAAAATGCTTGAAATCCTTTCTAAAGTATAGTAAAATAAGGCATAGTTTTTTACGTGTCGGGTTCGAATCCCGTCTCGTGCTCTCAAAGATATAAAAAAGAGACATCCGATGGATGTCTTTTTTTTGTATGTTCAAGCCCTGCCGGGTTCGAACGGTTCAAATGTCTCCGCTCCGCTGCGGTCGTCGCAGGCGAACGTCCCCCGGACGTTCTGCGACGTCTCGTGCTCTCAAAGAGATAGAAAAAAGAGTCATCCGATGGATGGCTCTTTTTTGTATGTTCGAGCCCTGCCGGGCTCGAACGGTTCGAATGTCGGTGTTCCACTCCGGTCGTCGCAACAATTTCAAATGCTTGTAAAACGTAGGATTGCATGGTATGATAAAATATGTTTGGAAATGCTGGCTGAATGTATCAGCAGAAATTGCCGACAGCACGCGATAGAGTTCATGCATGAGGGTCACACGCTCAAAAAAGTTTAAACATGAATCATGAGAAAGGGGACATAGCTGTTCTAAGGCAGTTGTAAGTGTATGGGAAAACATAGAGATGGCTTTAAGAGCCGGACAGGATTTGTGCTGGCCTGCATTGGGTCGGCTGTTGGTATGGGGAATATCTGGAGATTCCCATATATGGTTTCAGAATGGGGTGGAATGACGTTCCTGCTTCCATATGTTCTGTTTGTTATTTTGATCGCTTCTACCGGAGTGATCGAGGAAATGGCGCTTGGCCGCGCGGCAAAGAGCGGACCGATCAAAGCATTCGGTAAATGTACGGAGATCCGCACCGGAAATAAGCGGACAGGAGAGGTGATCGGTGTGATTCCGGTTATCGGATCCCTGGCATTGGCGATCGGATATAGCGTGGTCGTAGGATGGATCTTTAAATATACATTTTTTGCACTTTCCGGTGGTCTCTTCCACTTAGGGCAGGACGTAGCCGCGATCGAAGGCTTGTTTGGAGGTACAGCCGCCGCATTTGGAAATAATGTATGGCAGGTGGTCGCAATGCTTGTAACCGCGGTGATCATGGCATATGGAATTTCCGGCGGAATTGAGAAAGCGAATAAGATCATGATGCCGATGCTTTTTATCCTGTTTGTTGGGCTCGGCATATATATTTTTACACTTCCAGGTTCGGAACATGGATATCGTTATATTTTTACACTGGAGCCAAAAGGGCTTTTTGATCCAAGACTCTGGATCTACGCGTTCGGCCAGGCATTCTTTTCGCTTTCCATCGCAGGAAATGGAACAGTCATTTACGGTTCTTATTTGAGCGAGGAAGAGGATGTGGTCAGCTCAGCAAGAAATGTAGCATTTTTTGATACATTAGCGGCGCTTCTTGCGGCACTCGTCATTATACCGGGCATGGCAGTGGGAGGCGCAGAACTATCGTCAGGCGGACCGGGGCTGATGTTTATTTATCTGCTGAATGTGTTTAATGGCATGCCGGGCGGATGGTGTGTAGAGATAGTCTTTTATGTCTGTGTTTTGTTTGCAGGCTTAAGCTCTCTGGTAAATCTTTATGAGGCACCGGTAGAGATGATGCAGGAGCGGTTTGGGTTCAGGCGGAAAATTGCGGTTGCAGTGATCGCGATGCTTGGCGGTATCATTTCCCTGATGATCCAGGGAATCGTTTCCGGATGGATGGATGCGGTCTCCATTTATATCTGTCCGCTTGGCGCGATGCTTGCCGCTATCATGTTTTTCTGGGTAGCCGGAAAGGATTTTGCGCTTACAGCAGTTAACAAAGGAACGAAAAAACCGATCGGCAGCTGGTTTATGCCGCTTGGAAAATATGTATTGGTTCCGGCTGCGCTTCTCGCACTTGTGGCGGGGGCGCTGCTTGGGGGAATTGGCTGATAAGAGATACTTTCGTGTTTCGTCAGGAGAAATCTGAGGACGGCACGTGGAAAACTTAATGGAGGAGATGACTAAAATGAGCAGATTAAACGAATTGCTCCAACAGGCGGGCAATATTGGACGGAACGAAGATGATTCGATCACAAGACTGGGATTTTCAGAAAAATATTTCCAGGCGCTTGAGTTTTTAAAAGGACGCATGCAGGAGCTGGGAATGCAGGTGGAGACTGACCCGGTCGGAAATCTTCATGGCGTATTGCAGGGGAGTGACCCGGAAGCAAAATCCATTGTGATCGGCTCCCACATGGATACAGTTATGCAGGGCGGTGTTTACGATGGAATGCTGGGTGTGACCGGTGCCCTGGAAGTTGCAGCCCGCTTAAAGGATGAAGGACGTAACCTGCGCCATCCATTGGAGATCTGGGGCTTTAATATGGAAG
>CAKTAA010000121.1 GCA_934526185.1 uncultured Eubacteriales bacterium
GGTCTTGCTTGACTTATAAAAGAATTTAGTCTATAATAAAGTTATAGTTTAGATTTGCCAAATATTTTAAAACTGTTTTGTCTATACTATAATATTGGAAGGAGTAAATTTATCATGTATATTAAACGTGCAGCCGAGGAAACGGTTGAAAAAGTCTCAAGAATGTTCCCGGTGCTATTATTGACTGGACCGCGTCAGGTTGGGAAAACTACACTGCTCCAAAAGCTTATGGAGCCGGAGCGTAAATATGTCACACTGGACGACCCGAATGTGCGGTATCTGGCAAAAAAGGATCCGGCGCTGTTTATGCAAAGATACACCCCGCCCGTGCTGATCGATGAAATCCAGTATGCAACGGAACTTCTGCCATACATTAAAATGAGTGTAGATTCATCGAAACGCAAAGGAGATTTTTGGATTACAGGCTCACAAGTGTTCCAGATGATGAAAAATGTCAGCGAAAGCTTGGCGGGGCGTGTTGGTATTATCAGCCTACTTGGGTTATCAAACGCTGAAATCTATGGATATGACAGCGAACCTTATACAACGGAACCAGAGCGTCTGATGAAGCGTTTGGAAGAAGTCAAAAGATTAGGACTAAATGATCTTTATGCCAGAATTTTCAAGGGTTCCATGCCAGCACTGTACGCCGATGATACCGTGGATTGGGAAACCTATTACCGGTCTTATGTAGAAACCTATTTACAGCGGGATATCAGGGATTTGACTCAGGTGGCAGATGAAATGCAGTTTTTTAACTTCATGACGGTAGCCGCCGCACATACTTCAAAGCCGGTTATTTACGAGGAATTGGCAAGCGAGTCCGGCATTTCAGCTCCTACAGCAAAAAAATGGCTGTCAATCCTGGTGACATCCCATATCATAGCGCTGGTGCAGCCTTATTACAACAATGTACTCAAGCGTGTGGTGAGAATGCCGCTGATGCATTTTTTGGATACAGGGCTTGCGGCCTATCTTTTGAAGTGGGGAAATTCGGAGGCCTTGGAAAAGGGTGCAATGTCAGGTGCTTTCTTTGAAAGCTTTGTTTTTTCAGAAATATATAAGAGCTATCTCAACAGCGGAAAAGAGCCGCCGATTTTCTACTACCGTGACAAGGATCAGAAAGAAATTGACTTGTTGCTGTACCAGGATGGCATTGTGTATCCGATTGAAATCAAAAAGGCCGCATCGCCTGGAAAAACGGCGATTAAGAATTTTAATGTGCTTGGTCCCATCGAAACGCCTGAACGGTTTGGCGGAATGAGCGAGCTAAAGGTGGATATTGGAAAAGGAAACGTTGTTTGTATGACAAACGACCTACTCCCTCTCGACAAGCAAAACTGGTGTGTCCCCGCATGGCTGATTTGACTTTCGGCTTTTAAACACTCTATTACTATTCTTATTAAGAAGTACGTATACTGTCTTCTTAAAGTACATGTTATTTAGAATTTTTAAATTTCGCCAGTAGTATTGCGTTACTACTGGCATTTTATATCTATTTAGGATATCTTCCTCAATTGATTAAAGGAATTCGTATTATAAGCGCCTTGTTTTATTTATCTTTGTATCGTATAATAAAAAATGTTAAATAATGGAGATTCATGAAACATTATGATAGAATTTGGACATATGCGCTAAACGGAAAAATATTGATATAGAAGAGCAAAGATATTATTTGGAGGTGGCAACCGGAATGGATAAGAAGCAGTTGAGTGAGCAGGAAATTCGCACGCAGTACATAACTCCGGCCATTCAAGCCTCTGGCTGGACAAACGTCCAAATTAGGGAGGAATACGCCATCACTAAAGGACGAATTATTGCCCGTGGCGGTACATATAGACGCGACAAGGCGAAATATGCGGATTATTTGCTTTTTTACAAGCCTCATCTTCCTTTAGCCATTGTTGAAGCAAAAGATAATAATCACTGTGTATCGGACGGCATGCAACAAGCGCTGGACTACGCGGAGAGACTGTTGGTACCATTTGTATTTACGTCTAACGGCGATGGCTTCACCTTTCATAATCGCATGGCAGTTGCAGGGGACAAAGAGTACTTTATCCCTCTTGACAAATTCCCTACGCCTGAGCAGCTTTGGACAATGTATAAAACCAATATTGGCCTAACCACCCAACAAGAAAACGTGATCGAGGAACCATACTACTCTGATCGGGAAGATAAAACGCCGCGTTATTACCAGCTAAATGCCATTAATTTGACAGTAGAAGCGATCGTGCGTGGACAAAAACGAATCCTGCTTGTTATGGCTACAGGCACTGGAAAAACCTTTACCGCATATCAGATCATATGGCGTCTTTGGAAAGCGGGAGTGAAAAAACGCATTTTGTATTTAGCCGATCGTAACGCGCTGATAGACCAAACCTATGTTAATGATTTTTCACCATTCAAGGACAAGATGACCATTGTGCGAAACCATAGGGTGGACAAGTCTTATGAGATTTATCTTGCTCTTTATCAAGGGTTGACAGGTGAAGGCGATAAAGAAATTTTTAAGCAGTTCAGCCCCGCTTTCTTCGACCTAATTATCGTAGACGAGTGTCATCGCGGCAGTGCAAAAGAGGACAGCGAATGGCGTGCTGTGCTCGATTATTTTTGCGATGCCACGCAAATAGGCTTAACCGCCACACCCAAAGAAACCAAAGATGTTTCTAACATTGATTATTTTGGCGATCCCCTCTATACTTATTCTTTGAAGCAGGGCATTGAAGATGGTTTTCTTGCTCCATACCGGGTCATTCGTGTCTTGCTTGACAAGGATGCGGAGGGTTTTCGTCCTCTGAAAGGCCAGAAGGACAAGTACGGCAATGAAATTGTAGATAGGGAATACAATATCAAGGATTATGATCGGGAATTGGTATTAGAGCGTCGAACGCAGATGGTCGCGCGCGTTGTGTCCAATTACTTGAAGAAGCACAACCTCCGTTATGATAAGAGTATTTTCTTTTGCGTCGATACCGAGCATGCAGACCGGATGCGGCAGGCGCTCATCAATGAAAATGCCGATTTGGTAAACGAGGACGAGCGTTATGTCATGCGCATTACTGGCGATGATGAACTTGGCAAAAAGCAGATCGACGCTTTTCGAGATGTTTCCAGCCGCTACCCAGTTTTGGTAACAACCTCTCAATTGTTGAGTACCGGTGTCGATGTTCAGATGGTTAAGTTCATTGTTCTCGATAAGGAAGTCGGCAGCCCGATTGAGTTTAAACAAATTATTGGCCGCGGCACCCGAGTCCGGGAGGATTTGGGTAAAATGTTTTTTACCATCTTCGATTTTCGTAATGCGACACGTCAATTTGCCGACCCGGACTTCGACGGTCCCGTAGAGCAGGACGATGCTTTCACACCGTCGGAAGACGGTGAAATCCCGGATCTGCCCCATGATCCCCTATCTGATTTGGGAGCACCGAATGATCCGGTATCTCCCAACGATGGGGATGACAACTATAAACAAGAGCGTCGCATGAAATACTACGTGGACGATGTGGAAGTCACTGTGCTGAAACAACGCGTACAGTATATTGACAAAGATGGAAAGCTGATTACGGAGTCCTTGACAGACTATACTCGCCGCAACGTGCTCGACCACTATGCCACGCTGGACGATTTTCTAACGGCATGGCGTAGTACGGAACGCAAGCAAGCCATATTGGATGAATTTGCAAAGCAGGGTGTTCTGTTGGAAGAATTGCAGGAACAGCTTGGGCAGGAATTTGATCCCTTTGATTTAGTCTGTCACATTGCATACGACCAACCGCCCCTTACTCGCCGAGAGCGAGCGAACAATGTAAAAAAACGGAACTACTTTGCCAAATACGGTGAACAGGCACAGGCCGTACTAAGCGCACTGCTCGAAAAATATACGGACACGGGAATTACCGATCTGGAAAGTATGAATGTACTGAAGGTTAACCCCATCAACCAATTTGGCAATCCCATGTATATCGTCAACCGTATATTTAAAGGCAAACAGGATTTTGAGCAAGCGCTGCGTGATTTGGAAAAAGAACTGTACGCTGCATAAAATAGGAGGACATTGCTATGGCTGTTTCCGGCACCACAAAGGCACTCAAGGATATCATGCGCATCGACGCTGGTATCAATGGAGATGCGCAATATATCGAACAAATTACATGGATGCTGTTTTTGAAAGCATTTGACTTCAAAGAGCAGGAGTGGGAAACGACCGAGCAGGACTATTATCCTGTGATCCCGGCGGAATATCGTTGGAGCAACTGGGCCGATGATACAGAAGGCGTCACCGGCGATGCTTTATTGGCGCACATCGACGCCATGTTTTCCGCTTTGCGCGAACTGGACATCAGCGACGACCCGAAGCACCGCAAGTGGCTAATTCGGAGCATCATGGAGGGCGTTAATAACTTCATGAAATCCGGGACGCTTCTGCGACAGGTGATTAATAAAATTAATGAAGATATTGACTTTTATTCCATGCCATCCGGTCATTTATTCAATGGCCTGTATGAAACCATGCTGAAAGATTTGCAAAGTGCAGGTAAGGCTGGCGAGTTCTATACCCCTCGTCCAGTCACCCATTTTATTGTAGATATGGTGAATCCCAAACTGGGGGAAACCGTTTTAGATCCAGCCTGCGGTACGGGCGGATTTTTGACCAGTGTGATCGACAATTTTACCATTAACACCACTGAAGAATATCAAACCTTACAGCGCACGATACGTGGAATTGAGAAAAAACCGTTTCCGTTCCTGTTGTGTGTGACAAATCTCATCGCGCATGGGATTGATGTTCCTGATATTCGTCATGATAACACCCTGCGTACTCCCACAACAGACTACGCTGCCAAAGATAAGGTAGATGTTATTGTGACCAATCCGCCCTTTGGTGGAGCGGAGGAAAAGGCGATTTCCCAGTCTGTCCCGCTGGAATTGAGGGATACGGAGACCGCTGACCTGTTTCTCGTCCACATGATGGCATTGCTCAAGGACGGTGGACGCTGCGGCATGGTTTTGCCCGACGGGTTCTTATTTGGCACCGGTGTCAAAGCCGCCATCAAGAAACGGCTTTTGGAGGACTGCAACCTCCATACCGTTGTCCGTTTACCCAAGGATGTGTTTGCACCCTATACCAATATCAACACGAATCTGCTGTTCTTCCAGAAAGGGACTCCCACCAAGGGGGTGTGGTACTATCGTTTGGAAATGCCGCAGGGCTATAAGCATTTTTCTAAGACCCGTCCCATGCTTCCCGAACACTTCCAGCCCGTGCGGGACTGGTGGAACAATCGCGTCGAAAGTGAGGTTTCCAGTTTTGTGCCGGTAGAGGACATCGTTGCCGCCGACTACAGCCTGGATTTCTGCGGATTTCCCCATGATACGGAAGAAATTTTGCCCCCGGAGCAGTTTATTCCACAGTATCTGAATGAAAAAGCTGTACTTTCTGCTCGGATAGAGGATGTGCTCGCCCGTATTACTGCCGCCTTAGAGCAGGGGGAGGACGCTCTATGAAAGCAGCCGATTTGAGAAAGTCTATTCTGCAAGCGGCAGTACAGGGAAAACTGGTGCCTCAAGATAAGAACGACGAGCCCGCGTCCGAACTGCTCAAACGGATACAGGCCGAAAAAGCCGCGCTCGTAAAAGAGGGTAAACTAAAAAAAGAAAGGCCCCTGCCACTGATTACAGAGGATGAAATCCCGTATGATCTGCCGGAGGGGTGGGAATGGTGCAGGCTTGGAACTATTTGTTTAAAGCTAACGGATGGTACGCACTCCACACCCACATATACTAAAACGGGTATCCCATTTTTGTCTGTAAAAGATGTAAGCACAGGCAATATTAATTTTTCAGCAGTAAAATTCATCTCGGAAACTGAACATATGAAGCTATATAAGCGATGTAATCCTCAGAGTGGAGATATTTTGCTCACTAAAGTTGGAACTACTGGTATACCAGTAATAGTGGATACAGATACAGAATTCAGTCTTTTCGTAAGTGTTGCCCTTTTGAAACTAAGTAAAACTAATTGTTGTTTAGAATATCTAAAATACCTAATTCAATCCCCGCTTGTACAAATTCAAGCACAAGAAAACACACGGGGAGTTGGTAATAAAAATTGGGTTTTAACTGCCATTTCCAATACAATAATTGTGATTCCTCCGCTCACCGAGCAGCAGCGTATCGTCACCAAAGTTGATGAGCTAATGGCCCTATGCGACGAATTGGAAGCCGCTGAAAAAGAACTGAATGCGCTGGAAAACCACTTTGCCGAATACCTGCCAAAGTCCATTTTGCAAGCGGCGGTGCAGGGCAAACTGGTGACGCAGGATAAAGACGATGAGCCTGCCTCCGAAC
>CAKTAA010000122.1 GCA_934526185.1 uncultured Eubacteriales bacterium
CGCCAACCTGCTCAAACTGGAAAAAGCATAAGTCCGGGGGCTTCCATGTCAGAACAGCATACTTCCTTCAACAAAAGCAGAGCCCTGCTGCTATTCTTCCTCTGCAACGCGATCGGTATCATCATCTTTTTCGTCAGCATCACCATAGGCGGAAAAAATACGGTCGTCCTCGATCATATATGCGCCTGGTTCCGGAGCGTCTTCGGCTCCGTCATTCCCTGGATCACGGTGCTGCTCATGCTCTACTGTCTGGCAGACACCTTCTTCATCCGCAAAATATGGAAGAGAAACGCGACGGAACTTCTGATGAGCGCGGCCAAGCTGGCGGGGCTGGGCATCGTGATCATGGGGCTCACCGGTCTCGGGGCGGAAACTTTCCCCTCCCTGTTCGACAAGCGCATCATCCCCTTTGTCATGGATAACCTCATAGGCACCATGTTCACTGCGCTGCTCGTGGCCATTTTCTTCATGCCCTTTCTGGTGGATTATGGTCTGCTGGAATTCTGCGGCGTGCTTCTGCGCCCCGTCATGCGCCCCCTGTTCCGTACCCCCGGCACCTCCGCGGTCATCGCGGTCACGGCCTTCGTGGGCAGTTTCACCATCGGAGTGCTGGCAACCGAACAGATGTACCGCGAAGGCAAATTCACTGCCCGGGAATCCGTCATCATCACCACGGGCTTTTCCACCACCTCCATTGCCATGATGATGGTGCTGGCGCAGATGATGGGCCTGATGGAGCATTGGAGCTTCTACTTCTGGACAACCCTGCTCATAACCTTCGGCATCACGGCGGTCACGGCGCGCATCTGGCCCATAAGCCGCAAGCCGGAAAGTTTCTACCCCGGAGTCACGCCGCGTCCGGAACAGCCCGTTTCCGGCGATGTTCTGCGCCACGCCTGGGAAGCGGGGCTGACCCGCGCCGGAACGCAGGCCACGCCGCCCGTCTGCGTACTGCATTCCCTGAAGCTCGGCTTCCGCATGCTCGTCACCATGATGTCCACCGTGCCCGCCTTTGCCACCCTCGGGCTGTACCTCGGCTTCAACACCTCCGTGTTCCAGTATCTGGGCTATATCTTCGCGCCCTTCCTCCTGCCCTTCGGCCTCTCCCCGTCGGATATGGAAGTAGCCATGACGGCTTCCGCCATGGGTTCCGTGGATATGATGGTCGGCCCCATCTACGCGGCCAGCGCCGGGGATCTCGGTATCGTGACCCGTTACCTCATGGCGCTTGTCCCCGTTTCCATGGTCGCCTATCTGTCCGGCTATGTGCCCTGCATCAAGAGTACGGAAATCCCCGTCACCTTTTCCGAAATCTTCCTGATCTGGTTTGAGCGCGTGGTGTTGAGCCTCCTTGCGGGCGGCGCCATTGCGTGGCTTTTCCTTGCATGATTCCGCGTTGCCGGGTGCGGACGCTCGTTGCCCGCACCCGCATCGCGCTCGAGCCCTTTACTCCCGACCATCTCTACCGGCAGCCCCTGTGTTCCGGCCCGCAGCGTTCACGGCTGCGCCGTCACCTGCGCTGCGTCCATGCCTGTTGCATCCCCGTGTGCCTGCCGCCTGGCCTCCAAGCTGCCTGCCGGCTGCGCCGCAGGGACATCCCGGCCGATCCGGCCTCATGGAGCAGTTTCGCCTGCCTGACTCCGAAGGCATGTTCCCGACAAAGACGCTCCATGCTGCGGAATGACAACTCTGCTCCCCCGTTCGCACCGCATCTCCGTTTTTTCATCGCTCTGGAATCCGGCGCATCATCATGAAACGCAAGGCCCGACAGGGCCATACATTCCCGGAGCCTCCCTTCGCAGATCCGCCCTGCCGCTTTTCCGGGCATGGGCGTCAAAACTGCCGCATTCTGCATGACACACCTCCGTTTCTGCTTTCAAAACGCTGCACAGCGTCGTCTTCTGCCCATGAACATGTTTCTTTTCTGAAAAAATCCGATGTTAAAATAGGAATATATTAGAAATGAGCTACTTATGAGCTTTTCTCGAAGAACGAGGTAATGACTTGGCAACAGTCTCAAACTCTGTGATTTGCGGTATTCTTCTGCCAAACAACTCTTTGTTGCAAAGGTACATGTTTTATTGGTATATACAAAAATGCAGTAACATATCTTGTGAAAAAAGTAATGTTACTGCATTGCAAATACCATTGTCGATTATTCGTTCGGTTTATATATTGTTCAAATTCCAAATTTCTTTTACCGCACTGACAATCTTGTTGAAACGTCTTTCTATACTTGACTTGTCCCAAACGGGATGTTCTTTGCCTGTTACAAATTCTATAATCTCTTTTTGTTGATTCAATAGATTGTCCCGACCATATACTTGTAATTTATCCGCAAATGGACGATTTCCCAAAGAACTATTTTGCCGTCCAGCCATCAACATCAGGTTTCCAACGCAATTCATCCATTCACCTGAAACGATTCCTTCTTCAGGATTTTCCTTATCCTCATAAACGCCATAACCATTTTCTAAAGGATTAGCTTGTGTCTGTGGGGCTATATGTTCAATACTTTCGTTGGAAATGACATCCGAATAAGAAACCTTAGGAGTTGGATAATTATCATTACACAAATACTGTTCATATCTCCATAGTAAGTAGTTATCCACACGGTTGCCATAAAACCAACCACTCCTAACGTGATTGAGCATTTCCGTATCGCTCCAATACCCCCACCACCAATCGTTGTTAAGTTTCCATTTCACAGAATCTATCTGTTTATTAAAGCTTTCAGTATCGTTCGCATTTTGTATGACATTCTGCAACCTACTTGTTATATCAGCTCGTCCGCCCCTAATCAATGAACGGAACGTTAGATTTTCCAACAGCTTTATAAGGCGCATGAATACTTCATCGCTAACATTCGACAGTTTCGCTTTAATGAGCATAGGATATGAAAAAGCCATGTTATTCATGCACTTCAAGTTTGCAGTATTGAAGGAGTTGTCCTGCTCTATCTGTTTGATAAGGCAAAAGGCTTTGGATAGTCCGTTGACAAAACTTTTTATATGTTTTGTCTGTTCTTCTCTTGAAATGGATTTAAGCCAATCCTTGACTTCGCCTACAACTTTCTCGCTATAATATCCTTTTGGACCTACAGCTCTCCAATAGTAGTTAAGGACATTATCTTCATCCACAGATACAAGGACGATGTTATGATATATTTCTTCAAAAGCCTTTTCTATATAGTGTATCTCATCCTCATTATTTCCTATGTGGAAAATCTGTAACATGAAATAGGCTTTGAGAACTTCCAAATTGGTAAGTTTCTTACCTCTGTCATTTTGGTATGCGAAAATCTGTGCTGCCTGCAACTTGTCCTTGACAATAAAAGTGGTAATGGATGCGTTCTCCAACGTGTTAACCCAAGAAAGCATTTGCTGTACAGAGGATTCCTTTAATTCCGTTTCAAAGTATGTGCGAGCTTTATACATGGCAACTCTTGACTTTGAGGTCAAATCTTCTTCTGAAACAGACTCTTTGTTTTCAATGACTGCATCCACAAAAAAATTGTTGTCATAAGGTACAGTCATGAATTTCTGCTTATTGCGTCTTATATCTTTCAAATAGTAATCAGTAATGTCCTCCAATAAGTTTTTGATGTCATCTGCGTTTTCGTTATTGTCCCATTCCTCATGCCGATGCTTTAAAGCATTCACTAATGTACTGAAAAAGATGATACATGTAGTTAGACGTTGCTGGCCGTCAATGACATATAAAGTATCATCACTTTGTTCAAACAGGAAGTGTCCCAGATAGTAATTCTCTTCACATTCCCATAAATCCTCAACGAACTGCGAGAAATGCCTTTCTCCACAAGCGTAAGCACGTTGGTATACTGGAATAACAAATCGGATATTACGTCTTCCGAATAAGGCTTTAATTGTCGTAGATTCCATAATATTACAAATTAAAATTCAATATTTTTATGGCTATTTGTGCGCAAGCTTCAGCATCAGCCAACGCATGATGATGGTTTTCCAAATCATAGCCACAGTATTGTGCCACGGTTTGGAGTTGGTGATTTGGAAGTTTATTGCCCAAAATAGTTCTCGAAGCCCTGCATGTGCAGTAGAATGCATAATTCGGGTATGGCATTCCATAAGCATGAAAAACCGCTTTCAGGCAACTTTCATCAAACGAACTATTGTGTGCGACCAATGGCAGATCTCCTATCAGTGGACTAACCTTTGCCCATACATCAGGGAAATTGGGAGCCGATTGAGTGGAATCAATCGTCAAGCCATGGACTTGCGTGTTCCAATATGAGTAATAATTGGGTGCAGGGTGGATAAGACTATAAAACTTGTCTATAATCTTATTGTCCTTTACGACAACAACTCCAACGCTGCATACGCTTGAACGATACTGGTTGGCAGTTTCAAAGTCAATTGCCACAAAGCTTTTCATCTTGATTTCCTGTGTCATGTTGGGCAGTCAGCCGTTTATTTTCTCAATCCAATATTTTACTCTTTCAGAAACTACACTTGCGTCTGTGGATTTCACTTCTTCCAAGACAACATATCCGTCTGCATTTATTTCTTTGTCTTGACATCCCATCCGCTTTAATGTATTCTTCAACAATTTCATGTCTTCATTTCTATTGGCGAATTGTATCAGAACATTTCCACTGTTCCCATCTTCAATAATATCCATATAAAGAGTTCTTTCTCCGTTTGAATATAGTTGACAAGCCAACATATCCCAATACCAGATAAATATATTCCAATTCTCATAAGAACCTACACCATTTTTCCAAGTCGTAGTACGATGATGCCGTTTTATTATATCTTTCAGTTGCTCCACATTATCTATTATATATTGCTGCAACTCCTTGTCTGACTTAAATGTTTCTACAAATTTTCCTTCAGCAATATTGTAATAAGGCTCTGCAAAGTATTGCCACCATTGACCATAACTTCTACGTCCTCCTTTTTCCCATTTTAATGGTTTTGAGAAATCAGAATCTCCGTCATACGTAGCTTGGATATAATAGTGCCCTTGCCAAAAACCAACATCAATGACTCCGGGATTACCATTTGTATTCGTCATTTTGAACCCGTCATATTGGTCAGACATACCTTCAACATGCCAACATTCTTCTTCCCATTTCGACAAAGCTTTATCCCACATACTTGTATCTTCCGCATAAGCTGTTTCTGGCTGTTGTTCTAAATCTTGTTCATTTGGTTTCTTTTCAGAAATAGTATCAACGCCTCTTGCATTGGCAAGTGAATTGGAAAGCACATTCAAGTCAACGGTTATGCGCTGCTGTTCTGGTACCGCATCTGCACCGTTAGGACTTTTGGCATTGCGATAGGCATTAGAGAAATTTTCGAGCGTATCTTGCTTGTGCTTGTCATCAAATTTGAAATCATCCCCATACAAGTCCTTTCTGAAGGCTTCCACTATACAGAAAAGATTGTCTAATAAAGGGTCAGGAGAACCACTCTTATTTTTACGGCTCAAGTTTTCACTGTCCTCATCAGGACAGCAATATTCAATAAGTTCTTTGACCGCATTACTGACTGTCGCTATGTACTTTGAATCACAGTGCATTGCTACATAGGATGTCTGAAATTCAAGGCGGATTTTTTCTTCATCCGAAAGGCTGTGGTCTTTGATTACATCACATAAGGTATGGAGATAGTCTTGATAAATCCGAAGTTTCTCTCCAAAAATTTTAGCGGCTCTCTCACGTTCTACATCATCATCGCTCTGACCTCTAAGAAGTATCATGGTTATAACAGCTGTAATGATAACTCCCAAAACAGCTGCAAACATTTCATACCAAAGTTCTTTCCCGGTGAACAGCCTTAGGTAAACAGCAAAAAAACAGGCAATGACAACTAATATAGCCACTACTAAAACGGCTTTTCTCTGCGTTAGTTTCATAAGAAATGTCTTAATAAAGAGAGTGTGTGTTATTTTCTGAAAAAATCATCCGAACCGGGCATTCCGGAAAATTTCCCTAAAGCATTTTTCTCCGGCAGCCGATATGTCTTTAAAAATATTTATCAGGGTTCAAGATGAAAATTTAAAAATTGGCATTATTTTTGCATTAAAAAAGACAACATTATTTTCAACGGCAAATTTTTCCGTGTGAGGATTATAATATGAGTTCTATTTCCGGCGGCATTACCTTTCAGGGCCTTGGTTCCGGCACAGACTTTTCCTCGATAATCGAAGCGCTGAAGGAAACGGAATCCATGCAGAAATCCCGCATGGAAATCTGGAAGGCGGAATGGCAGCTGCGTATTGACGCGT
>CAKTAA010000123.1 GCA_934526185.1 uncultured Eubacteriales bacterium
GGCGTACTCCAGCCCCTTGGGAACAAAAAGATTCAAGAGCATCACGGTAAGCGAAATTTTGACAGCCTGCTCAACAATGGTAACTGCAGCATTCTTGATAACCCGGCGTACGGCGGTAAAATAACCGTTCATAACCGATGAAAGCGCGATAAAGGGCAGAGTGACGGAGAGCAGCTTCAGTGATGAAATCGTACGCGTATCGGAAAGACAATAAGTTCCCAGCGGTTCTGCAAAACAAAATAGAAGTACGCAGGCGGCGCCGCCGAAGCACAGGGCGTAGCAAATGCTGCTGCGCATAGCGCGCCGGACACCGGCGGCGTTCTGCTTTCCGAGTTCTTCGGAAATCACACGCGTGACTGCAAGATTAATGCCGGAGGTCGCAAACGTCACGGCAAAGGTATATACGGACATAATGAGGGAGTAGAGTCCCATGCCGGCAGCGCCGATTTTAGCCGAGAGATAGACATTGAAGGCGACACCGACAGCCCGCATCAGAAGGGATGTGGCGGTGAGGGCAACCGCGTTAAGAAAAAAGCGTTTTTTTTGTATCAAATAAAAACCTTCTTTATTTCTGAATTTTGAAAGTTATTCCACTATATGTCCATTTATCGGAATGTATGAGTTAAGAAACCGCGGCAGAGCGGTAAAGAAAGCAAATATACGGTGAAGTCAGAAAGAAAGAGAGTATTAGCTTATGAAAGACAAGGGAATAACAAACAGACGTGCGGGAAAGATTCTTTGGGATATTTTATCGGTTTTGAGCGGCGCTGTTCTGTTCGCTATGTCTGTCAACCTGTTTTATATTCCCGGCAATATTGTGCTGGGCGGCGCGACAGGTATTGCTACTTTGGCCCACTATTTCTTCGGCTGGCGAATTGGTGCGGTAATTATGGCTGTTAACATCCCATTGATTCTGATAAATGCCCGTCTGTACGGGATGCGCTTTTGTGTTCGGACGCTGATTGGAACGGCGGCAACTTCTGTTTTGGTAGATACACTCGATATCTTTCCCGTTACCATAACGGATCCGCTTCTCTGCGCCGTGTTCGGCGCCATTGCAATGGGCGCAGGATGCGGAATCATGTTTACACGGGGATATACAACGGGGGGGACGGATCTTGTCGCTTGGTGGGTAAGGTATTACCGTCCGCATTTTTCCGTCGGAAAACTGATAACAGCTATTGATTTTATGATCATACTTGCAGCAGCACTGCTGCTCAGAAGCTTTGAAAGTATATTTTATTCTGTTATCACCATTTATCTGTTCGGGCATGTCGTGGATTACATTTTGAGCGGATATGCGCGGGAAAAGCTGATCTGGATTATTTCCGACAAATACAGACAGCTTGCCGGAGCCGTGACGGACCGAATGGGACATGGCGTTACCATACTGCATGGGTACGGATGGTATACGGGAGAGGAAAAGCAGGTCATGCTGTGTGCTGTAAGGAAAAATGAATTGTTCTCGCTAAAGGAGTTGGTTAGGAGCATAGATTCCGGCGCATTTATGATGATATCGGAAGCCACGGAAATTTACGGAGAGGGCTTCGGCGGTGAATCGTCCGCAGCACCAGCAAATTCTTCCGCTTTCGGAGGAAAAAGCAGAAATAAAAACAGTCGCTGCCGATAGCAGCGGTATAGCGGCAAACTTTATCATTCGACCGCACGTTCGGTGCAGAGCAGCAAATAAATTCGACATGTCCGGAGTGACACAGCTCCCTCCTTGTTAAAGTTTCTTTTTCGACGTCGAAAGAACGAGATTTTTTCTCCTCATATCCGCCGAGAGGCCAGTGACTTATACAGAGGTTTTGATATAGTGATAAATTCCTGCCATACAAGAACGTGCGGACTATTTAAAGATAAATGGAGCGAAGGGTATCCAATGCGGTGATGAAATGCAATGTTTTCTATAACAAAAATGGAAGTATAGAAAAGTGATTTTTAATACAATGAATGATATATCGCTTTGCAAACACGTAAAAAAAGCCTCCCCCTGTATATGAGGAAGCCCACCCAGCCGAGAGGCGGAGAATTGCTGCGAACCTTCATATCTTATTAATTCTGCTTTCGCTGAGCAAAAGCCGGAAGGTACTTCGGGGCAGCTCCCTTTGAACAGGGGAACATCTTCGATTAGCAGATTGGGGATAAGCGGCTGCTTATGCTTCCGCGCTTTTAAATGCTTTTTGTCCTTTCTTTGAAAATATTTTACCGTTCGTTTCAAAGTGCGGAAAATCAACGGGATTTTCACATGCTTGGCTGCGGTTGTAAAGATTCGCACTTGAAATTATATAAAAAATGTGTTATAATAAAATACTATTACCCTTCGGTTACAGGATCCGGAGCGGATAGACAGGTTATTTATATGTACAAATAACACATAAAACGGGGCAGGAGCGTGGTTAAATTGGGCAGACAGTTTTTGATGGGAAATGGTGCAATCGCATGGGGAGCGCTCTGCGCCGGCGTCAATCTGATATGCGGATATCCCGGGACGCCTTCAACGGAGATTTTGGAGACGGCGGCAAAGGTGAATGACGGAAGCATTTATGTGGAGTGGTCGGTAAACGAAAAGGCTGCGCTTGAGGTTGCGGCAGGAGCCTCATATGCCGGCGCAAGAACGCTGGTTACCATGAAGCAGGTAGGCATGAACGTTGCCTCGGATCCGCTGATGAGTCTTGCATATGTCGGCGTTAAAGGCGGTATGGTCATTGTTGTGGCGGATGATCCCGGACCGATATCTTCCCAAACGGAGCAGGACACACGGACATTTGCGCGTTTCGCCAAGGTACCGATATTCGATCCCTCCACACCGGAAGAGGCATATGCAATGGTTGCCGACGCTTTTGCCATATCAGAAGCATACCGAACCCCTGTTATTTTGAGACCTACAACTCGAATTTGTCACGGCTGCGCCTCCGTCGAGATCGCGGACAGGCCTGAGATGATGCACACGCCCGAAGGGTTTGTAAAGGATCCGGCGCGCTTTGTCATTTTTCCGCGCGCATCCTATCAGAATCATATACGCCTTGAGCTGCAGGCAGAGAAGCTTTCCCATGAATTTTCCTCATACTCCCGCAACCGTCTGTGGGGAAGCGGCAAAAAGGGAATTGCCTCAGGCGGTGTAAGCGATGCCTATGTGTCAGAGGCTCTGCCGGTATCTGCTGAGGTGCAGCGCCTGAAAATTTCAACGCCGTATCCGTTTCCGGAGGAGCTGGCAGTGAAGTTTCTGCGCGGTGTAGAGGAGGTTATTGTCTTTGAGGAACTGGATCCTGTCATTGAGAGGGAACTTCTGTACATATGCGGAAAATATCAGCTATCGGTAAAAATTCATGGAAAATTGGACGGCATTCTTCCGCCGGCAGGCGAAAGCAGTACGGAAACCGTAAAGCGGATTCTTGCAGATTATCTGTCATTGGATGTTCCGGCAGCAGTATCTTCCGTAAAGGAGAAAACGCTTCCGGAGACACCGGCTCGACCGCCGGTTCTTTGCGCCGGATGTCCGCACCGAGCCTCTTTTTACGCGATCAAGGAGGCTCTGAAAGGACGCAGAACAGTCTGCTGCGGAGATATCGGATGCTACACACTCGGCAACGCTGCGCCGCTGGAAATGGTCGACACTTGCCTGTGTATGGGAGCCGGTGTAACAATTGCGCAGGGGCTTGATAGAATTGAGCCGGATGTAATACATGTGGCATGCATCGGAGACTCGACTTTTTTTGCTTCGGGAATGACCGGTGTAGTCAACGCCGTTTATAACCAGACAGATTTGCTGCTCGCGATTCTCGACAATTCTACGACTGCCATGACAGGCCAGCAGCCGCATCCCGGCACCGGAAGGACTATGATGGGGGGCATTTCGGAGAAGATAAGTATAGAGAAGCTCCTTTCCGCCATGGGAGTCGCGTCTGTAGAAACCGTAGATCCGCTGAAGCACGCGGAAGCGGTTGGCGCCGTTCGCCGAGCTGCGGAGCAGAAGGGGGTGCGTGCCGTGATTTTTCGTTCACCGTGTATTTCGGTGAAAAAATCAGGCGTCAAATATACAGTCGGCAGCAACTGCATCGGCTGTCTTAGGTGCATCCGGGAATTGGGCTGCCCAGCACTTGTGAGAGACGGAAAGCGCGTACATATTGAATCGGGACTGTGTGCTGGATGTTCGCTTTGCGCACAGGTATGTCCGGCAGAAGCTATCGGAAGGAAAGATGCCTATTGAGACGGTGAATTGTATTCAGGAGACATGTTGATATGAAAAACGGCAGAAACGATAAGACAGTAACTGAAAGACGAACACTGATGCCGGAAAATCAAGCGTTGAAAATTGACAGGACAAGCGAAGCGGCTGGAGGGATGAGAGAATGAAAGTAAATTGTTTGCTGTGCGGGGTAGGCGGTCAGGGGATTGTAATGGCGTCCAAACTGCTTGCGCTGGCCGCTATGGATAAAGGCTTGAATGTCCGGACGGCGGAAACGATCGGGATGGCACAGCGTGGTGGATGCGTTGTCAGTCATGTACGTATTTCTGACGAGCAGATAGCTTCCTCCATGATCTCCGAGGGAGAGGCCGACGTTATACTGGCCTTTGAGCCGGGTGAAGCGGTGCGGTGCCTCAAATATTTAAAGTCAGATGGTGCGCTTGCAACAGTCCGTGAGGTTGTGCAGCCGGTGGGAGCGGCACTGGGCTGCCAAGCGTACGACGGTGAAGAGATGCTGAGCTGTCTGCGTAAAAACGTAAACAGACTGCTTGTGGCTGACAAGAGGGAAATATGCGAGCTCAGCGGTTCGCCGAAAGTGCTGAATACGGCACTGCTGGCTGCGGCTGTTTATATCGGCTGGCTGCCTATTTCTCCGGAGGATCTGCGTTTAGCTGTATATGGTCGGATACCCGAGAAATACCGTGAGAGCAATCTTCGTGCCATGGAAGAAGCGCGGCGCATAGCCGGCCCGTGAAAGCCGGGCCGAAGCAGGCGGCGGAGAATGCTGTATAACGTATATAAAGCCCCGACAGTCCGGCATAGGAGCGATAGGGGCACCTAAATAAACAGGAAAGGTGCGGACACTCGAAATGAAAATGACGGAAGAACAATTCAAAACCATACGTCGGCAGATTGAAGTGCTTGCCTCCGGCGACGGCTTTTATGCTAAAAAGCTTCAGGGAATTGATATCGGAAGGATAAAAACGCAGGAGGATTTTGAGTCGTTGCCCTTTACCTGGAAAGGGGATTTAAGAGAGGCGTACCCCTTGGGGCTGCAGGCTGTTCCGGATAGCGAAATTGTAAGGATTCATTCTTCCTCCGGTACGACGGGAACGCCTGTGATTATTCCATATACCCGTGAGGACGTTGAGGACTGGGCTGAGATGTTCCGGCGCTGTTATGAGACGGCGGGCGTCACACCGCTTGACAGGATACATATCACACCCGGCTACGGTCTGTGGACTGCGGGCGTCGGATTCCAGAACGGCGCGGAGCGTCTGGGCGCAATGGCTATTCCTATGGGGCCGGGAAACACGGACAAACAGCTTCGCATGATGATGGATATGCGGTCGACCGTGCTTTGTGCGACCTCGTCTTATGCGCTGCTTCTGGCAGAGGAAATTGCACGGCGCGGCATCGGGGATAAAATTCATCTGCGAAAGGGTATTATTGGTTCCGAACGCTGGGGTGAAAAAATGCGCAAGCGGATTGCAAGCGAGCTTGGCGTTCAGCTCTATGATATCTACGGTTTAACAGAAGTGTACGGACCGGGAATCGGCATTAGCTGCGACCATGCATGCGGCATGCATATGTGGGACGATTATCTGTATTTTGAAATAGTCGATCCCAAAACAGGTACCGTGCTGCCGGACGGAGAGATCGGCGAGCTTGTCATTACAACACTGCGCAAGCGCGGAGCGCCGCTTATCCGTTACCGTACGCACGATTTGACAAGAATTCTCACCGGAGACTGTCCGTGCGGCTGCAAATTTCCAAGAATCGATACCATTCTCGGCCGCACGGATGACATGGTCAAGGTCCGCGGCGTCAATATCTTCCCGAGCCAAATCGATGAAATGCTGGCGGGAATCAAGGGTGCATCAAGCGAATATCAGTTAATAATCGATCATCTGGAGGGAAAGGATATCTGCACTTTGTTTGTAGAAGCGGAGCGCGACGTGAATTTTTATGAGC
>CAKTAA010000124.1 GCA_934526185.1 uncultured Eubacteriales bacterium
GCAGGAAATAGAATGAACGTAAAAGTACAAGCTGTCGTTATCGGTGAACATACCAAATGTATGGCGAGAGGAGGCGGAGCATATGATTTATGTTACCGGCGATACGCACGGCGAATTTGAGCGGCTCGGGAGCAAGCACTTTCCCGGCGGCCCCGGCGACTATTTGATCGTCTGCGGCGACTTCGGCGGCGTCTGGGACAATTCCCATCAAGAGCAGTACTGGCGGAAATGGCTTTCCCAAAAGCCGTTTACCACGTTTTTATCGACGGCAATCACGAGAACTATGACCGGCTGTCCGCCTATCCTGTCACCGAATGGCGCGGCGGCAAGGTACACAGGATTGCGGATAATATCCTTCATTTGATGCGCGGGCAGGTTTTTGAGATCGACGGCGTGCGCTTCTTCACGTTCGGCGGCGCGTCCTCCCACGATATCGACGCCGGTATTCTCGAGCCGGACGATCCGGATTTTGTTGCCAAACGCAAAAAACTTGACCGGGAAAGGGCGATGTACCGCGTCAATCATGTTTCGTGGTGGGCGGAAGAGCTGCCGTCTGAAGAAGAGCAGGAGGAGGGATTGCGCAATCTCGAAAAATACCAGTATCAAATGGACTGCATCCTTTCGCACTGCGCTCCGTCTTCTCTGCAGGATATTGTCAGCAGGGGCTTTTACAGGTACGATCGCCTGACCGATTATCTCGACCGTGTCAAAGATCTGTGCGGTTTCAAGACTTGGTTTTTCGGGCACTATCACGCCAACGAACGGGTTGGAGAAAAATTTGTACTGTTGTATGATAAGGTCATCGCGCTGGCGGATTTTTTGCGTGACGACAGCAGTGTTTTCTTATGAAACGGGCAGATGTAGCAAACCAGAAAAACACCCGCCTGTTTGCACAAGCGGGCCTGAAAAGAGATATTGGCTTTCATATTCCGTTGATCGACTTTAGCTTTTTTATGGGATGCTCCTTGCTGTTATCAACCGTTACCAAATAAAAGTGTGATATTCCGTGCACAAAACTTATATAATTTCGTGAAAAGAGGTTGTAATTTTCCTGTTCGTAGCGTATAATAAAAATGTGATTCTAAATCACCAAAACTCTTATAAAAGTGTGAAGGGAGGGCGCTTCGATGGAGCGATTTATTTTAAAAAAGCTGCTGGATTGGAAGAATTCCCCTTACCGCAAGCCGCTGATTTTAAAGGGCGTGCGTCAGGTGGGCAAGACCTGGATTCTGAAAGAATTCGGCAGACGCTATTATGAAAATACCGCCTATTTTAACTTTGATGAAAACGAAGAATACAAGCAATTCTTTGAGACTACGAAAGATGTAGATCGCATTCTGCAGAACCTGATGCTGGCCAGCGGTCAAAAGATTGCGCCGGAAAAGACCCTTATCATCTTTGACGAGGTGCAGGACTGCCCGAAGGTCATCAACTCCATGAAGTATTTCTGTGAGAACGCACCGCAGTACCATATTGCCTGCGCCGGTTCTCTGCTGGGTATCGCTTTAGCAAAGCCATCTTCTTTCCCGGTTGGCAAAGTTAACTTCATGCAGATTGATCCCATGACTTTTGAGGAATTCCTGCTTGCCAATGGTGACGATAATCTGATGGCGTTTTTGGAAAGCTGGGATTCCCAGGAACCAATCCCCGACGCCTTCTTCAATCCTCTTTATGAGAAATTAAAGATGTACTACGTCACCGGTGGTATGCCCGAATCTGTTCTCATGTGGACGGAAGCTCGGGATGTTTCCGCTATGCAGGAAGCCTTGTCCGGTATTATCGGCGCCTATGAGCGTGATTTTGCCAAGCATCCCAATATCAGTGAGTTTCCGAAGATATCTATGATCTGGAAGTCCATCCCTTCTCAGTTGGCAAGAGAGAACAAAAAGTTCATCTATAAGGTTGTCAAGGAGGGCGCAAGAGCCCGTGAATACGAGGATGCCTTGCAGTGGCTGGTAGACGCCCGGCTGGTGCATAAGATTTACCGCAGCGCGGCTCCTGGCCTGCCTGTGGCGGCTTATGATGATCTGTCCGCCTTTAAGATTTATCTGGTGGATGTTGGTCTTCTTCGCCGTTTGGCACAACTGGCTCCTACGGCGTTTGGCGAAGGCAACCGTCTGTTCACCGAATTCAAGGGTGCGCTGACTGAAAACTTTGTGCTACAAACTTTGGTTACACAGTTTGAAGTTCTACCTCGGTACTGGAGTCAGAACAATCCTCCCTACGAGGTGGATTTCCTGATTCAGCGTGAGAATGATATCTTTCCTATTGAGGTAAAATCTGAAGCCAACACCACCAGCAAGAGTCTCAAAAAGTTCAAGGAACTATTCCCTGATAAAGTCAAACTCCGTGTACGCTTTTCCTTGGATAATTTGAAACTGGACGATGATGTTCTGAATATACCTCTGTTTATGGCAGGCCAAACGGACCGACTGATTGGTTTGGCATTGGAGCGGAGACAAAGCATATATACTTGAATTTATTTTACCGCAAAATCCGTTGAACGTTTGTGTGCGGGTAAATATGAATACAAGCAAGGGAGAGAACATTGAAGACATATTATCGGGTCTTACATGTTTATTGTTTAATAGACCACGCCCAGGTAAAAGATATCGGTATCTTCTCCACAGAAGAAAAGGCGTTACAGGCGATTGAACAGGAGAGAGCCTTATGAACTGGGAACCATGGACCGGCTGCTACAAAGCGAGCGACGGCTGCACCAACTGCTATTTTTACGGGCCGCATGCGAAACGTCACGGTCAAAGTACAATAGAGAAAACCGACAAATTCGATTGGCCGATCCGAAAAAAGGCTAACGGCGAGTATAACATCAAGGGAAACAAAATCCTCGCCACCTGTTTTGCGACCGACTTTTTCCTGCCCGAAGCGGATGAGTGGCGGGGAGAGGTTTGGGCAATGATCCGGGAACGGGCGGACATCGATTTTTTGATTCTAACAAAGCGCATCGACCGGTTTCTCGTATCGCTGCCAGAGGATTGGGGCGATGGGTATGACAATGTGAATATCGGCTGCACAGTCGAAAATCAGGAATTGGCCGATCACAGGCTGCCGCTGTTTTTATCCTATCCCATCAAGCGGTGGTTTATCGCCTGCGCCCCGCTTCTGGAAGCCATCGATTTAACGCCCTATCTGCATGGCGTACAGCATGTCACCGCCGGCGAAACGGGACGGGATGCCCGCGTATGCGATTATGACTGGGTGCTCAATATCCGGGAGCAATGCGCCAAAGCGAATGTGACGTTTTGGTTCAAAAATACCGGCTCGCTTTTTAGGCGTGACGGCGTCGTGGAGAAAATCAACCCGTTCGAGCAAACCAGTGCGGCCAAAGAGCTGGGGATCGATATTTCAGACGGGAAGCGGTTGTTTTGATTGAGACGGCAGGGATATTTTAATTAACAGGATACGAAGGGAGATATTTATGTGTTGGAAGCTATAACTTATCAAAATATGCTAAAAGAGATAAAAAGAAGCGAGTTGTTGGAGGATACAATTGGTATACTAATTACGCGTCCAGATTTAGAAACCGGAAAAGATATTATAAATAGTCTTGGATATTACCATCACCTAACGGGTAAAAATATAAACTTTTTCCTTCCAGGATTTGGCGCATATTGGCCAGATGAAATGTATCCTGATCAAGAAAATGTTGTAACAATAGACCACGCAACCTGGTCTTTCAGTAATATGATGTTTGTAGATTTCATTCATGAACTTGAGGAAATAACGACATGGAAGTATACTGGAGAAAGCGAATTGTTGCTGATATCATATCACGATCAATTTTTGGATTTTTCGGTAGCTTCACAATTTTGGCTGGATCAAATGTTAAAAGATGGCGTAATATCATCTACAAGTAGCTTTTTCACTCAATTAGCACGTTTAGCCAAGAAAAACAATTCTGTATCATCTATGCGGCGCATGTCTGGACTTGCAAATATATCAAAGTCATTAATTGATGAATTCGTTGATTCTTTACCCAAATACCTTTCACATACTATCCGCGAAGGTAAATACTACATAGCACGTGATTTTTCAAAATAAAATTTAGAAATCCACATGACTCCGGCACTACCACGGCATAACAGGTCTAAATTTTGTACTGCCAAATGGGCCTTTTCTAACCGCCGTTCTAATCAGTTCGGTTGGAATTTCGTTAGAACTCCCTGCCATCCCGCACCCGCCCACGACATCGGAAACGCCTCGGATTCCGCCCCTGCAACCGCGAAAAAGCCCGCAGCCATGCGGGCTGCAGGCATCGGCTATCCTCCAATAAGTTCTAACAAAATCCGCCAACATCCAAAATTCCGGTATCACTCGAAATCAGTTTGCGAGCAATCGCACATGGGTTCGAATCCCATCCTCTCCGCCACTAAGTCCACTGTGATTTATTACGGTGGACTTTTTTTATGCCACAAAATGCTCAATAATAAGAACTTTCGACTATTTCGGTACATAGTAAGTCCCGAGGCAAAGGCTTCGCGTTCGGATACGGGCTCATTTCAAGCGTGGTGTCGCAGTATTTTTCGAGCTTTGCTTTCTGTTTCTCCGATAGACATTCAATCAGTTCCGCCTTGTTGCGGGATTGCAGGTGTTGAAGTTCTTTGTAGTGCGGATTGTTGTCGACCGGTGTGTCCTGCGGGCCCCTTTCGCCGTTCCGTAGTTCTTCGATAATGTTTTTCATTTCATCGCCTGCTTGTACTATTCATCGGCACTTTGTCTTTTCGACAGCAAAAAAACGAATTTTTTCACTTACCTCTTGCAAAACGGAAAGAAGTATGATATAATATGACCAAAAGAACCGAAATGGTCATATTTCAGGGGGGTTCAATCTTGGCTTTTACCGAATACGAAACAGAACAGCTTCGCAAGGCGCTGCTGAAGGAAACGCGGCGCTGTGCGGTCACGCTGGGAATGAAGAAAACCTCCGTGGATCAGCTGACAAGGGCTGTCGGCATTGCGAAAGGCTCGTTCTATAAATTCTATGAATCCAAGGAAATGCTGTTTTTCGCGGTTCTGGAGGGCATTCACTCCGAGCTTTACGGAGTTGCCGATCGGGCACTGAGCGAAAATGCCGGCTTGCCGGCCGCAGAACGTGCGGCAAAGGCGGTTCTTGCCGTCTGCAAACGGCTGTCCGATACCGGCGACATGGTTTTCATTGAAAACGATGCGAAGCTGCTTTTGCAGAGACTGCCGGAGGATGTCAAAAATGTGCATTACCACGATGGCGAGACGCACATCCGTCAACTTTTGGAGAATCATGACCTTATGCCCAAGTGTGGTGTGTCTTTGGCTGCTGCGACGGTGCGGGGACTGATTCTGACCGTCTCCCATAAGGAGCAGATCGGAGAACTGTACCCGCAGGTGCTGGAAACGCTGGTGCATGGCGCTTGCAGGGAGTTATTTGAATAAGCGGAAGGCCGCAGAGATGCGGCTTTTCAAAAATGTGCGAGTTAGCTGCGTCTAACATCGTGATGTGTATGTATCGGTTAGACAAATCTGACGGAAAAAGGAATAACAGCGATGCGAGAACACAAGAATTTCTGGGACAGAAATGCCGGTAGGTATGACCGCTTTATGCGAAAGGATCGGGCGGCATATGAAAAAATGTATGAGCTGATCCGACCGATCGTGAAAGCTAAGACGGTACTTGAGCTTGCCGCCGGAACCGGCATGATTGCAAAAAATATCGTGATTGCGGCGGCGCACATTGAGGCGACGGACGCCTCTGCGGAGATGATCGCCGAGGCAAAGCGGGATAATCGCTCGGCAAAGCTGCACTTCTCCGTGCAGGATATGTTCTGTCTGCCCTATGCGGACGGATCCTTCGATGCAGTGATCGTGTCAAACGCCCTGCACATTGTGCCACAGCCGGAGAAAGCCCTGCGGGAAATCGGGCGCGTGCTGAAGGGCGACGGCGTGCTGATTGCGCCGACATTTACTCACGCGGGAAATTCGTTTTCCGGCAAGGTGAGAGCGTTTTTTATGAAGCTGGCAGGTTTTCCCCTTCACAGCAGGTGGACGAGCGAGGAATATCTGACTTTTTTGCAGCAGAACGGCTGGACGGTGCGGAAAAGCGTTGTTCTGAAAGCATCCTTCCCGTTAAC
>CAKTAA010000125.1 GCA_934526185.1 uncultured Eubacteriales bacterium
GTTTACAATAATTTTGGTTCCGTTTGGCCGCAAATGGATCACCAGCATGGGGTTCCCGCTGGATTTGCTGACCGTCTCTTCTACGTCCGTAATCTCCACGCGATAATCCCCCGGTTCCAGCCTCGGTGCCTCTTCGCGTACAAAATCATCAAAAATACCCATGATTATTTATCCTCCTTAATTTGTTTTCCAATTATCGATATACACCTGTGCCAATCCGGCGGTTTCTAGATAGGCCATAAACTGTCGGATTATCCCGTCCGGCGGCGGTGTATCCTCCCGCCGGTACTCCTCCAGATATACCGCTTTACCATCCGCAATGATATAAACAAACTTCCGCGCTTCGGGAACACACTCAAAATATATGGGGTGCTGGGGGCTTCCTACGTATTTGCCCGACTGATAGGATCGACTGAATTTGGTATCATAGATAACCCCTGCTTTCAATGCGTCCAGCCGTCCATAAAGCAGGAAGGGCACGCCGTCAATCCGTTTATCCTGGTAAGCCGTTACCTGAAATTGCGCGCCTCGCAAAATTTCGGCGGTTTCCCTCACGACCATCTCCCATTCATGACCCGGATCCGGATTTACGCCGTCACAACAAGCTGTCACCATGTTTTCAAACTGGATTCCGTCCCTCATAGCTTTGCTTTGCGGCGCCGGCTCCCTTTTCAAAGCCCGCACAAAATCTTCCCGGGCCTTTTCCGAATCGTAGGCGGTGTATTGGTACAGCCAGGATGACAACAAGGACTGTGTCAGCAGCAGTTTACTCCGCCGATACATAGGCCCCCGCTCCTTTATCCCATTTCAGGCCCAGCTCTTTGATTCGCGCGGACAGCATGGCGCGAATCTCCTTCTCACTTGTGAGAGCGTGAGAAAGCTGTTTGATATGTGGTCCTGCCGCTTGTGCCGTCTCTGCGTCTACCACGCCAGCTACAATCGCTCGGCCCGCCTCTATTGCGGCCAGATATGCCGGTTCCTCCGCCTTGTAAGCCGCCGCTTCTTCCGCGATGTTTTCCCGCGCCTGGGTGAACAGACGAGTCAAGATGTCATTCTTTCCTCCATCGTCCAGGCTGGGTATTTCCACCAATCCCCGAATTCCAAAGCAGCGTTTTGCGAAATAATGCTCATCCGGGCCAAACCCCATATACCGCTTTTCTCCGATGATTTGTAGCTGGCACCCCAAGTCGCACGGCTGCCACACGATGTTTCGCGCCGCTCCCTCGCACATCAGACGCTGCTTAACAACATCGCCGTCTTTTTCTTCCACCGTGTGAAATATATAAATGATGTTTTTATCCATTGTGTATTGCAGCATATTGGTAAATCGGGTAAATTCGTTTTTTACTGCTCCAAATCCTTTCAGGGATATAGCCCCGTTCTTCTGACGGTTCAGGCTTGGATTATCCCGCATGGCCCAATCCTGCAAATAAGTCACGAGACTACCGCCGGTATCAATTACAATGGTTTCCGCGCGTTTTACCGCGTCCGACTGGATATCCTGCAGCAGCTCCTCATAATTGTCACATACGATCGTTGTTCTCCTGTGCATAGCCTTAATTCTGCTTACGCCCTTGTCCAGGTCTACGAGAATCGGGCTGGGGGCCGACATGGCGAGAGTCGTTTTTCCACTTCCGGGCGCCCCTGCAATGATCATTGAAAATTTCTTCCCGCTAAAATCCATTTGATCAGGCTCTAAAATTGCCATTTCTATTTCCTCCTATTCTTATACCTGCTTCCATCACGATACTGCCTTCCCGGTTACAATCGTTAGGCTTGGCCTTGCGCTTGATCCGTCAAATTCCGTCTCGGCCAATATCTCCGCCGCTTCGAAATAATCGGATAGATGTGCGTCTATTTTGGCGCTCCATGCGTCGCTGGACAGCTCCATATCCTGGTCCACATAAATGTTAATATGGGCGTCCGGCGGGAGCTTGGTCGCTACTTCGAGCAGTTCCCCTACCAGCACTTGACGCGCCTCCCTCCCTGGTGTATACTGTAAACGGTATGTTTTTCCCTGTTGCCGTCCTCGCTGTTGCACCAGCGAGGGCGGCTTTTATTTTTGCCCACGCCCACCCGCCTACCATCATCACGCAGCCCATTATCGCTCTCGCCACTATGTACCGGCCCGTGTTACAGTAAGCGTCTCCTTCCGCGCCCAGCACAATCACAAATCCTATTATGACGATAAGCGCGGGCAGCTTTGACTTCATTCTCTTTCACGTCCTTTCTCTACGCTTCCCGGATGGGCCGGATTTTCCCGTATTCCTCGGCCGGGGCTTTTTCTTTGGCCTGCATGGCGGCGGTTAAGTACTCCGGTACTCGGTCAACGTCGATATACAGCTTATTCCCGGAATGAACAGTAGGAATGTATCCTTGCTTTATAAGGCGGTGCATGATCTTTTCTGACAACGGCGTGTCCGGGTCCTCCTCCCGCAGCAGAGCTACCGCCTTGGGCACAGTTCGTAACCTCATTTTTTCACCTTCCTGTTGACAATCTCTTTCATAGCCTATATGATGTTTTATATAGACTTTGAAAGGACTTGGTTCTATGAACGGCGATAAAGCGCATATTGGATTTTGCATTGACCATGAACTGTTGGAGAAATTCCGCTATATCTGCGGGTATGAGGGCCGAAGCATGGTGGGGCAGATGGTCTACTTGATCCGCTGCTTGGTGTTGGATTTCGAGAAGCAGCACGGAGAGATTCGTCCAAGCGAGTAAGGAGAATTCAGTCGTTAGTGGCAGCCTCCGGCTGATTCTCTTTTTCCCGGACATTGATGAGCATACATGCGCGCTGTAAACCTCTGAGGTTATCCATTAACTCATCCGTCAATCGTCTGTTTTCTTTCAGCAACGCATTCATCTCTTCAAGCCCTTGTAATTCGGCTTTAACGTTCATATTCTCACCCCCTCCCTCCCGCTCCGAAGAGCGGGCTTTCTCATGCGCCTTTCCCGCGCACAAGCTCATCGAGCGACACGTTCAAGGCGTTGGCGATCTCATCCAATACCATGACCGTAGGGACGAAAAGTCCCTTTTCCATTTTGCATACCGCCGATTGGTCGATCCCACACCGCTTGGCCAGCTCTCCCTGGCTCAGTTTGGCGACTTCACGACATCGACGAATATTGTCCGAAAGTGCCATTTTTCTCCTCCTTTCCAAATAAATGACTGCAATCATTGACAAGCAACCCCAAAAATGCTACATTGAAAACGCACTCTTGAATAAGAGAAGGGATTCACACGCCAATAGAAATAATTTGTGCGCTGATCGCTACCGGCGGAGTTATTGCTTCCGCTATTATTTCTTGGTTTGTTTCACGTGCCTCCGCAAACAAAGAAATTGAAAAAATGCAGCTTTCCTGGATAAGAGAAGATATCGTTTCATCCGATGATGATTTTGCAGAAATGGCCTCTCTTGTCGCTCAATACGTAGTCACAGGAGCACCATCATATCGTACGTCTGCAATTGCAAAAACAGCGGCAATCCGTTCCAAGGAATCAGGGGAAATCGCCGATAAACTGGATAAGCTTTATTCTGCTTTGGGAAAGAGCGACGTGACAAAATTGAATGAGGCATTAGACCATGTTATTGAGGAAAAGCGTAAGGCCAAAGGAAAGAATGAGACTGACGGCTGAAATTGCCCAAACATATAATGTCTTTTTCGCATTATTTTTATCTTTGAAGTAAATTGCCTCAAGAGTTGCTTTTGATAACAGTCCGATTGACATGTATATCAAAATAATGATGTCACTTATTTTTCCTTCCTCCTCTTTCTATCCGTTTAGCTTGTGTTAATCACTTATTTCACAACAAGGTAAATAATGATAAACGAACCAATGGCGTATCCGAAGGTGAAACACATTACGTTTGCTTTTGTAAGGTTCAACCGCACACTGATTTCCCCTTTCCAGATTCCGTTGAGGTTTGCTTTTATCAATGATTACATTCATAGTATATCTTACGAATAGTAAGCTGTCAACAGAAAAACTTACTATTAGTAAGGTTATATTTTTTATATAGTTTATTGGAGGTAAAATTGTGAAAACCGATAGAATACGAGAACTAGCAAAGAAAAGTGATTTGCCTCTTGCTTTTCTTTGCAGAAAGATAGGTGTTGCAAAAGTCTATTTTAATGACATCGATAAAAGCAATAGAAACATACCTGATGATAAATTGTTTATAATAGCCGATATCCTAAACACCACTCCCGAATATCTAAAGGGAGAAACAGACGTAAAAGAAAATTTCCAAATTGGCAAGAATAAGCCGGACTATTTGAAATTGTTCGATTCACTACCGGAAAAAGACCAAAATGAAGTAATCGCTTTAATCGAATACAAAGCTGCCCATTTGAATGACGATATATAATTATTTAAATAAAATAAGTATGTGGCTTTCTATCGAATTTGGGCCATGGGATTTGCACTTTATGTGAATTGCTTTCACTTGTCGATTGTGGTAGAATTGAGGTAGAAAGGGGAGCGAGCTATATGAAAAAACAGATAGAATACACACCCGTTTTCTCCGATATAATGGATTCGAATACAACTATAAATAGCGATGAAAATCTTAAAGCTGATAAGAAAACGGGGATATAATATTTGCCATGGGAACAAGCTTCTCAAACAGCCGAACTAGAACGGTTACAAAAAATCAGGAAAGAGAAAACCTTGGTTATTCTATATATGGTTTTCCAATATGTAGTTATTTTTTTAATCAGCGTTTTTGAAAAAGCAGATCTGTTTTTGATATATGTAATGATCGCTTTAATCGTTTGTTTTCTACTTAGATTTGTCTTTCTGAAGCGTCCATTACATAAAGAATCATTCCCCTTGATATGCATTGCATTGACAGGTGTTTTACCATACTTGATTTTATGTAGTGGTGCTAAGTCATATTTTGATGAATAAATATCTCTTACCCGCTCGACAGAGCGGGCTTTCTTTATGCTGGTTTTTGGTTTTGGCCGGTATCTTTGGGTTTATCCCGAATCATGCCAATCGCTTCCCCAAAGATAAGCAATCTCTCCTTCTCGCTTTCGGTCAGGTTCGGAATGGCTTTCCCGAATGTCTCCAGGATTTTCTTCTCTTTCTCGGTCATGGTATTTACCCTCCTTGCTTTTGTATTGTGGATACATTATAACACTTTTATTTTGTATTGTCAATACTAAATTGCGGATTATTTTTTTGTACAATGTATTGACAATACAGTTTATAAATACTATAATCTTAATCAAGGTAGGTGTATCGAATGAATAAACGAATAAAAGAGCTTCGAAAAACGCTTGGTTTATCCCAAGACGAATTCGGACGGCGGCTCGGTGTTACCAGAGGGGCAATCACCAATATAGAATTTAACAAAACGGAACCAAAACCGCTTTTTATTGATCTTCTGTGCCGCGAATTCAATGTTTCCGAACGTTGGCTTCGCACAGGGGAGGGGGAAATGTTCGTCCAGCTCTCCCGAGATGAAGAAATTGCCGCGTTCGTCGGTTCTGTGTTAGCTGGTGAGGAAGATAATTTCAAGCGCCGGTTTATTGCCATGCTCTCGAAACTGAACGAAAGCGACTGGGAGCTACTGGAAAAAATGGTTGATATAATAAAAAAAGACTGAACCTTTTCGGTTCAGTCTGTAAAATGCGTTACTTCTTAATCGATTTTAGGAACTGATATGTAAGTGTTAGCTCCCGTTCCGTGGCGGTTTCCAAGAGCTCTGTTATTTTCTTTCTATGCCATTCTTTTTCTGGCGTATCTCCTTTCTTGATTTCTTGGCCTGTCCCATTTTCATTCCGCACGATACGCCCATCCTCTCCGCTTAGTAGTTTTACCATCTTCTCAAAGTAGAACATCTGTTCGTTTGCATTATACCACCTGCCCATCCTCAATGCAACCCCTAATATTGTCTATTCCTCCATATCCTTCCATTAGGGCGGTACGGTAATTCCACATATTCTGAAAAGGGGATATTTACCATTCGTTTCTATTAAAGAGCATTTGCTTTTTTAGAGAAATATTGCCACAT
>CAKTAA010000126.1 GCA_934526185.1 uncultured Eubacteriales bacterium
GCACACCGCTGATCACCAGTTCTATGTCTGTCTGACCAAGACGAGCGCGTCCGACGAAAGCGTCATGGATGTGCTGACGCAGGCCAGAGACGAAGAACTGGCTGATTCCGTGATGAACGGATCCGCACAGTAAAGACGATTCCCCCTTCGCGCATGCGTGAAGGGGCGTTTTTTTTGTGTGGCCAGCCGCGTTTTCGTGTATAATAGGACAAGTGAACGGGGTGAATGCAGGGATGAAGAAAAACGAGTTGTGGAGCGGTGTCTGTGAAAGCTATACCCATGACGGCATGGGCGTGGTCAAGAAGGATGGATTTCCCTTTTTCGTGAAGGGACTGCTCAGGGGAGAAAAGGCGATGATCCGTACGGTCAAGCTGAAGAAGACCTATGGATTTGGCAGGGTGGAGGACCTGCTGGATGAATCGGCAGCGCGCGCCATCCCGCCCTGTCCGTTAGCCGGGCGCTGCGGCGGCTGTCAGCTGCAGCATATGTCTTATCCGGAACAGCTGGCGTTCAAGCGGCAGAAGGTGCAGGATGTCATCACCAGGATCGCCGGGCTCGATCTGGAAGTGCTGCCGGTGATCGGCATGGACACGCCGTATTTTTACCGCAATAAGGCACAGATCCCTGTCGGCATCGTCAAGGGAGAAACCGTGAGCGGCTTTTACCGCATCAACAGCAACGATATCGTCGATATGGAGGAATGCTGCATCCAGAGCCATCTGATCAACAAGGTGTATGGGACTGTTCGCGCGCATCTGCAGGAGGATCAGGAAATGGCGGCACAGCTGCGTCATGTATTGATCAAGCACGCTTTTGCGCGCGATGAGATCATGGTCGTATTGATTACCCGGGAAATGAAAAGCGACAGATGGAAGCAGCTGGCGGAAACCTTGATGGCCGCGCATCCGCAGATCAAAGGCGTCGTACAGAACATCAACCAGCGCAAGGATAATGTCATCCTGGGCGAAAAAGAGATCCTGCTGGCGGGGCGTCCTTATATCGAAGATGAGATCGACGGCTTCACCTTCCGCATTTCCTCGAAGTCTTTTTACCAGGTCAACCCGATCCAGACGCGCGTCCTGTATGAGCAGGCGCTGGCATGCTGCGGTCTCAGCGGTGATGAGCAAGTGCTGGACCTGTATTGCGGCGTAGGTACGATCTCCATGTTCCTGGCCCGCCATGCGGCAAAGGTGACCGGCATCGAGATCGTACCGGACGCCATCCGCAACGCGAAAGAAAACGCCGCGCGCAACGCGTTTGATAATCTGGAATTCATCTGCAGCGATGCGGCTGCTTATGCGGACCGCTTAGCGGCCGAAGGCAGCAAGCCGGATGTCATCTGCGTCGATCCGCCCCGCAAAGGCTGTGCGAAAAGCGTGCTGGAAGACATTGCCCGCATGACGCCGAAGCGCATCGTGTATGTTTCCTGTGATCCAGGCACACTGGCCCGCGACCTGCGCATCCTCGATGAGCTGGGCTATGAGACCGTATCGGTACAGCCAGTAGACATGTTCCCGCAGACAAGCGGCGTGGAATCCGTGTGTCTCTTGAGCAACCGAAAACGGATATGAAAGTCGATCGATGTGGAGTTGGAGGAATATTATCGTATCAAGGACGCTAAGAAGAATCAGAACTAGAAATAGAACAGAAAAAGAAACGAGTACACACTTTAACTATAACCGATTATGGAAACTGCTGATTGACCGCGGTATTCAGAAGTAGGACTTCAGAGGACAAATGATGTCAGCGCTACTTCAATCGCAAAGATGAGAAGAGGAGAAAATGTTACTACAGATGTTTTACTTTAGATTTATGAGGCACTTGATGTTAATGTGGAAGACATTATGGAAAAAATGCCAAATATTAAAGTTGACGACTAAAATTTTAAGCCTTGATTATTTGACAGTATGAAGACTATGTTGAAAATGGTTTTCTGTGCTTTCTATCGCAGATATGTGGGATTTTAGAAAAATGAGTCATTACGACAATTGGATTTATAGGAAGTGAGGCATCATTCATGCTAAACAGAGAAATACCTTTTCGCCCAATACTGGAAGGTGAATTTAGGGTGCGGTTCTATAATGCTGCATCTGAAATTACAGATATGATGTCGGTAGTAGATATCGAAAAAATCGCAAACAAGGAAATTAAATGGGTAGAAGATGTATGTCGTTTTAATCTAGAACAGAGGAAAAAATACAGAGCTGTTTGGTTACTTTTTCGAGATTTGATCAGAGCATCATGGAAGGCCTGCTATAGGGAGGGCGTTCTGTACATGAGTCTTCCAAGCCTCAATGGAACTGATTTGAGAGACACATCCTCGCCAGAGGTTAAGGCTTTATTAAGAAGCTGGATGAGCGAAAGCAGGCATGAGCGGCTCGTTGCATATATAGATTTCATTAATCGTATGGAAAATCCAGGGGCTAATAAACTTGGGATTGACAGCTTAATCGCGGATGGAAATGAGCTTGCTGGAAGATTAGAAGCGGCAAAAAATGGAGAATTATCCGTTGTAGATGCTATTAAACCTTATTTGCAGTTGGTAAAGGAAAATGACCGTGATGAGTTTACCGGTTTGAAGCTGTCAGAAATATGGAGATATTTCAGATTAACCTGGTCTACACCGGCTGAAACGACACCTGGTAGAACTATGCAATACCTGATAAGAGATGCGGCGCATCCAATGCATGCAGTTATGGGTATTGCTTCATTGGAAAATTGTGCCGTTCAAATAACCTGCAGAGATGATTTTATTGGTTGGAATCAGAAGGCATATATAGAGAAAATGCTGAAGAATGATTCTATTGCTGCAAGGCAGAGCTTTTCGACATTGCTAGGATATATTTCTGATGGAATATCTGGGATTGATTATTCGGAGCTCTGCACACATGCGACCATTGATAATCCCACAGATGAGGATATACAGGCACTGCAAGATATTGCGGTGGATGCAGAGCAAAAAAGACAGCAGCTTTTGAAGGATTCTCTTGAGAGTGAAATCGAAGAGGAAAAGAGCGAGTTGGGAAGTATCTCAAAGGAAACTGAAAAGGCCCTTTATCATAGAAAAAGAGCAGAGCAACTTGCAAAACTGTTAAACGCAAAAAAAGTAATTACAGATTTGTGTAACTCTGAACTCTTTGACGAGTTGTGGAAGGATTTCTGTAAGGGGGAGGTCGGCAACTCAGTGATCCGCACAGCTCTTGTGGCCCAGAAAACGAAGCACATTGGCTCTAGCATGATGGAATTAAATGTTTGCGGAGCAATCCCGCCATATAATGAGGTACTTGGAGGTAAGCTAGTTGCTTTGTTGGCGATATCACCGCAGGTCGTATATGACTATAAGGAACGATACGCCAGCAAGAGTAGTGAAATCGCTAGCAGATTAAAGGGAGAGCCCGTTTGCAGACCGGCTGATTTGGTATACGTTGGTACGACTTCTCTTTACTATGTTGGATCTAGTCAATACAACCGTTTAAAGCTTCCCGGAAGTATTTTTGAATCGGATTTCGATGTTGTGTGGAAACAACTTGGGATGACTATTGGCTTTGGCACCATGCATATCAGTAAAGCAACGACTATGAGCCTTACTGAAGCTACCACAGCTGATTTCAACAGAATCAATCATGTTTTTGGTGAGGGAGCAAGTCCTAAAATGCGCTTGTTGACGATGTCTATTAGAGAATTGCTCGAGTCCACAAATGAAGATTCAAAGGATTTTTCTAAACATGCGATGTCCAGAATCGTTTATGGTGCTTGCTTGGCGAAGAATACATTTGAATACCTGATGGGAACTGATCCGGAGCCTATATATTATACCGATATGTCAGATTATAAGAAAGGTACAGATGCAATTATCAGTTTCTGGCAGAACAGGTGGTTAGGAAGCAGACTGAATTATGAACCGATATACGAGAGAGTCCGTTGCTTCAATAAGCAAGCATTTTTGGTAAGTAATCAGATTAATGAGGATGAAAAATGGAGTTTTAAAAAGCTTAAGGAGGAGTCGTATATGCCTTCAGTAGATGGAAATCAAACTGGCTTACAGTTTATAAGAGATTTTTACAGAGGTTCGAGTGCATACGCTGATTATATTGATTCAAACCTTCTGTCTAATATCCATCTGGTCACAAAATTAGATCAAGCTATTCTAGATGCGGTTATGGATGGCAAGGACATAGTTTTAACGGGTAATCCTGGGGACGGGAAGACACACATCATCAGAATGCTTAGAGGCAAACTGGAAGCATTAGGAAAATCAGTGATAATTGAAATAGATGCCAGCACGTTACCGAACGAAGAAATTTATAAGCACTGGAAAAAGGCTAAAGATAATAACGTGCCATATGTAATTGCAATTAATGCAGCTGTGCTCTATTCACTGTATCAGTATTGCAAGCAGTATTACAAGGACTTTGAGCCGGTAAAAACGGCATATGAACAAATGAGCCATGCAGTAGTTTTTCATAATGAGAATGAAAAAGCTACAGATGTCGTTGTATATGATCTTAGTAAAAGAGAAGTCCTTACAAAAGAGATTCTCAGTCAGGCCATTATTAAACTTACGGATGATAAGCACTATGAGGAATGTAAAAAATGTCCTCTTAATTCTAGTTGCGAGGTTCATAGAAATTGCAAGCTTCTGAAGAATGAGGTGTTCCAGAGTAGGTTATTTATTATTCTTCAGCGAGTAGCATTGCAGGGATATCATGCGACCTTACGTGAATTGCAGAGCTTTATATCTTACCTGATATTCGGAAATAGAACGTGTAAGGCAATAACCCAAACAACGGGAAATAAGGAGTATAATCTGGTTAACCTTATTTATTCCGGAAATGGCGGACTTTTTAAGGCTATTCAGAATGCAATTGATCCAGTCAATATTTCTCATCCAACCTGGGATGAGAAACTGTTGACCAATGATATTGCTCCGGACACATGGGTGAAGGATTATGAAGTTCCGGCAGAGACAATAGCCTATGATAATGAGGAACTCTTTCAGTTACGAAAAAGACAGTTCTTCTTTTTCAATGTAAACGGCGATGTTCTGTTAGATATCTTAGACGATGAAGTAAGGCGCTTTCGGGAACTTATTGAACAGGATGATTCTAAGATAATTAAGGAGCTAATTTTAAAGCTAAACAAATTTTTTGGAGCAGAAAAGCCGTCAAACTCTGAGCTTCAGATTTGGTCAGGCCACCGATATGATAACGAGCCAAGAAAGGTATTGATTTCAGTCGGATCAATAAAGAAAAGTGGATTGAAAATCGGGCATCCGACCTTGTCTAAGTCTATGCAAACTGGTATAGAGATGACATCAAACTATATAAGACTGGAAAAGAAAAATGCACCGAATATTTTCCTGAAAATTGATTTTGATATGTATATGCTCTTGACTGAAGCGGATCGTGGAGTACCAGTCCTTTTTATGGAATCTGATTTAGTAAAGAAGGTTTGGAGATTTATAGAGCAGTTTCAATCTGTATCGGAAATTGATCAGGATGATCCAGTGAACATATCGTTGTTGGATGTACAGAACAAAAAGAAAATTGTGGTAAAACTTGATCAGGAGGAAAATAAGTATTCCTCAATCGATGTATCAAGGAGTCAGGAGGTATCACATGTCTGATCAGATTTTTTTAAAAAAATATCGAACGGATGTAGATAAAAAGTATGTGGGCTTTACACCTAACGGAAGTTCTATAAAGCCGGTACATGTTGCTGGGGGTGCATTTCGCTGTATTTATGGTGGTTACAATACAACTATGAATATCAAGCGTATGGCGTTGGTTTCTGATAATAAGGGTAATATTCCTGCTGATAATGAACTTTCAACAATATATGATAGCCTTTTAGAGAAGGAGGCTATTGAGGATGGAATTTCGGAAGACTCCTTGGATTCTTTAAGAAATATAATGCAGAAGCTTTTGTCAGCAGATAAAGGTGTATATGTTGTTTCAGGTTTAAAGGACGGAATGATTTCATATTCTGCAGGCTCTAAGC
>CAKTAA010000127.1 GCA_934526185.1 uncultured Eubacteriales bacterium
GGCCTACCGTTTGCACACTGGAACCTCCGTCTTTCTGTTTAACCGTTCTGATTATAGCACCAACAGTAGCAACGGTCAACCCGTCCTTCAAGGCTGTCGATACACTGATCAGCTTTCTTTCGGCTGGCAGTCCGTTTCTGATCCTAATCCAAACCCATTTCAGGCATAACAAAAAGCCGCCTGGAATTTCCAATCTGTTAGCCTAGCGCTAACAAAGCGGCTTCAATACATTATTGCGTCTTAATAGCGATAAACGGAGAGACCCCGTTTAATTTTGTTTTGCAGACGGTTTTTGATGAAGGTTTAGACCACCTATAGCCGTAGGCGGTCTATGGGATACCGGGATTGCGTCCCGGTGTACATATGACAGATGAAAGATGCCGTCGAATTTAGTTCACGTACTTAACAGTTGCGGACTTTGCCAGCTTTCAACAGTTATTATTATGACTATTATCACGACAATAAGCCCCGCAATGCTAGTAGTGGCACTTGCTAATAAAAAGAAATAACCGCCCCAGCTTCCTACACGTAGCGGTTATTTCTTAACCATATGGGGAGCTGCCGTCTAATGGTCTCTCCGTTTATCGCTATTAAAACAATTTTGAAAACTGATTTTACCAGCCTCCTTCTTAAAGAGTGTGATCAATTGATTTAAAAATCCCCCTTTCTACCATGTGAAACCCATTTCACAAAGGCATCCAACCCAATAAGAAGGATCCGGTTTATTGCGGAAATATGCTCCTCGGAGAATTGATCTGACCTCATCCAATTTTTCCTGACGTAATTCCGGATGTTCGTGAAGGAGTTTTCTGGTATCACGCCTGCCCCTCTCATATAAATCACTATCAAACGCTTCCCCCATCACTTCGCAGAGGGCGTAAGCAGACATTTCGACCGTTGCCGACATTGTTGGCCTCCTTTCCATGCATAATAAAAGCTGCCCGGAAATCCCGAGCGGCCTATCAGCGGTTTTAGCTATGGCTTATCCTACATTATGAAATTCTTTTTCGTGCTTCTTAATGCGCTTTTCAGCCGTTGCTACATCTTCCCATGCATCGTCAAGATCGGACTGAATTTCATCAAATCGTTTATGCATCTCTTGACGTAAGGCGGACTGTTCCTCTTCCACTTTATCTAATCGCACTTTGATTTCAGTTATGTCCTCTTTGATATCCCCTATATCCTTTTTGACCGGCTGTAACTCCAGTTTAATCAAATCTGCCATAGCCTTAAGCATTTCCTGATCTGTCATGGGCCTCGCCTCCCCGCACTTCATGTCAAAATAATAGCATATGACGAAAAGATTTTCAAGCCGGAAAATGAGATCGAAATTTGAAATTCCAATCCTGAATCAAATTTCAAAATCCGAAATCCTATCCAATTTGAAATTCCGGTTTCTGGTTCAAGTTTTGTATTCGCACCTCCTGCATCATTGCGCACTTATGGCCTCTGCTGCTATTCTTATTACAAAAACAAAGATGATATGCTCAAAGGAATAGTTATACCGGTAAAGCATATCATCTCTGAAAATGAATAAGTGGATGGCGATTTCGGGCCTCTAAATCAGACAACACCCGCCTGGATTCCCTCAGATAACAGTCACGTTGTTGCCATTGATATAAATGACAGTGTTTACCCTCTGCGTCATGCACTTCCGCTCTTTGGATGCGTTATACTTTGCGGCCTGCTGCGGCCTGGCGATTCCTGTTACCTTCGGCGTCGCAAAGGGATCGTGAGCCTGAAAATGATGATGGTACAGGTCTTTTTCCCATCTCTTCTGTTCCAGCTCCGCCGGGGTCAGATAGTGAAGCTCTATGCCTTTTGCTTCCCGCTTTTCCGCCATTCGTTCAATTTTGTCAAACAGGATCGGATCATCGTAGAAGGAAAGGGCGCACCTCTCCCATGAAGTTTCAAGAGCTTCATTCATACGCTGGAAATAAACCGGATAATAACGGCCTTTTCCCTGCGGCTGCCCGCGCTTTAGCCCATTTGTGACAAACTTCCGGCCTCTGTAGGTTCCATAGATCATGCCTTGCTGGACGGTGAAACCGTCAAACTTGAAAAGGTTTACACAAAAACAAATTCCGTTCATAGTTCCTCCTGTCCTGCGTTTGGGCGCACTTATGGCGTATTTCCGATTCCTGATTCAACTTGTGGGTGCTGCGGCCTGGCGGCCTGGGTTCCTGGGTTTTGCGGCCTAGCGGCCTGGCCCGTAAAGAAAAAAAAGAAAGCCCTGGCGGCTTCTCAAAAAAAAAGAGCAAAGAAAAAAGAGGCTATGCAGCCTCTTTTTCCTCTTTCGCGGGCTCTTCCTTTGCGGGCTTTCCCTTTATGCCGTCCCAGTCCTTATTAGAGGTGTAAAGGTCCATAAAGTATTCTTTGCCCAGAATCTTATGATAGATGGCAAATTCTACCGCAACCATAACGGCCCTATCGCCGGAAGTGGTGAACTTGTCGCCTTTAATCTTGCCTAGGATAGACAGGAACATACGAACGTCTTTGTTATTCGGATTGATGTTCGTTTCCGGGTCAAATGCTCTGAAAATGTCCTGCATTGCCTTTTTGATGTCGGAGAAAAGCTTTGTGCGCAGCCTGCTTTCTTTGTCCTCTGAATTGATCCACTCTTTACCAAACTTTTGCAGGTAAAGCACTTTTTCTTTGTAAAGTGCCTTGTTTTCCGCGTCAAGCGTGCCAATAGCGGGAATCGTTACGGAGAAAACATCGCTTTCAAAGAAAAGGTTGTAGGTGTGGTTTGCTATTGCCTGCATGGGATGACCATGGTAAAGCTTTTCATGGTATTCCCGCAGCGCCTTCTTTGCAAGGGTTTTTACCGCGCCTTTATAGGCTTTTGTCTCGATCTCCGTTGCGCCGTCCAGCAAGGACACTTCACACGCGACGGAAACTTTGTTGTCGGCCTTAACGTCAATCTTGACGTTTTCAGCAGTCAACCCGGCGATAATGGTTGCATTGGTAATGATAGCATTAGTGTTGGTCATGGTTTTTTCTCCTCTCAATTTGTAAATGGGTATAGTTACCCTATGTAATGCGCGGTTCCCCGCGCCGCTAACCGTTCACACGTTGCAAAATCGCTTTGCATGTGTTATGCTATGGTCAAAACGTAGTGTCTCGAAGGTACACCGTCCGCGCTTGGTCTAGGTTCCTTTTTGGGGATACTTTCGGCGCGGTCATGGGGTTTCAATTGTGGTATCGGCCCCAGTACCGTTCAAGTCTTGCGTTTATCTTGTCAAGGTCCGTTCCTTCCCGCTTTTGGGCGGGTCGCTCATGTCTGCGTCAATCGTTACAACATCGGCGTTACCGCGCCGCCGGACAAATCGTTGTTTGATTTGATGGTCATATCTTAGCATATACGGTATATGCTGTAAAACCTTATTTCAGACGATTAAGGGCGATTACCATTAATTGCTCCGCATTTTTATTGCAATAGCTTTTGTTTTCTGCGTTTTTCTTTAATTTTCATTGATTTTCAAGAGCAAAAAGAAAGGATATGCAATATGCCTAAAACAAGTAAAAAACAATTAGAATATATAAAGCAATATAACCAAAAAAAGTATAAAAAAGTCACGTTGAATATTAAATTAAATGAATATGAATTAATAAAATCGCATTGTGATGCGAAAAATTTAAGTTTCAACAGCTTTGTAACAAGTACGTTGATGAAAGTAGTGTTGTCTGATGATGGGATAGACGAGGAATAAGAGACAATAAATTGATAGATGTGGAATAGGATACAATAGATATGTTTACGTGTAATAAGGGGCGTTGTAGCATATATTTGTTGCATATGTTTCAAGTTGAAACATAATGTTGCATTTTGCAACGATATGTGACACTCGTTACACTTTACGAGACGGTAGCACATGCCATAGCAGGACTAGGCAGCAGGACGGACGCAGGCCGTTAAAGTGCACTAATCCGGTAGATTTTCACTTAGTGCCAAAGGTGAAAATCAGCCTGACCCGTCAGGGGGGTATTTTACATTTTTTGAGCGACTTTTTTCCAGCGGAATTGGATAAGTTCGTATTTCTCGGTCATCCTAAAAATTCTCAATTCCCCACCCCTTTTATCTTCAATTTCTCTTCGATCCTCCCCTCTTCTATCAATCCATCTCCATTATTTCTCCATCATCTATTATCAAATTCCAGTTTAATCTCACCATTCTGCTCTTCTTCTGCCTCTCTCTGATACTTCTGGCACTTTACTTCGATATCTCCGCCCTGCTTACTCGATAATAATTAAAACATCTAATATTTATTAACCATCTTCAGTTACATGCCCTGTAATAAAAGCAATTACAAAATAGCAATAAAGAAAGGCAGTACAGTGCAAACTGTTCCGCCCAGCGCTAACAAAACCACTGCGTAAAATTATGCTTACCCGTTTGAGTAAAAGGAAAAAGATGCGAAGTAAGCACATAAAATTAAAACAAATAATAAATCATTCAGCCAATACGCGCCGATAAGTAAAGGTACTCATTCTCCCGTAGAGGGGAAGAAAACTATTAGCCACATTTGAATAAAGGCAGTACAGGTATTTACCGTAAGCTGCCTATAAAAGAAATAGCGAGGCGATCAAAATCGTCTCGCTTTATTTTTGCCTGTAACAAATCATTGGCTTAATACTTAGGATTACTCTAAAGTTTTCCAATGGAGCGGAACCGGTTGTCAATGGAACGTGGAATAGAGGAGCCCGGCAGGGCGAGCATATGCCGCGAAAGTCCTATTGACAAAAGGTTCTCGGATTATCCTCTTGCACAGGAATAAAGCAAAGCTTTTTTCCCTGCCTTCCGGCGAGGAGCAGGTCCGGGCGGCAGCCCGGTAATAGAGTGCCATTCCCTATTTACGCACTGATAAGGCATGGTGGGGTTGCGGAGACGTCGCCAACCTCGAAAGCACTCAGGGTCCCGGCGCGAACGGTACGTTCGTGTTGGGTTGAGAGTGCGTTCGTTTGGATGGGACTGGCTACAAATGGGGGTAGGGGGAGCGTCAGCGTCCCCTATTTGTCCAGTCGCTTCCAAGCGATGAGAGGCCGTCGCCTCACCATGCCAGTAGAAGAAAAAAGGTGTGGATACATAGGCAGTTCCTCTAACTGAAGGAAGTGCAAGGTTGTAGGTGTTAAGATGCGATATTTTTTATTTTTTTAAGAGAACGATGGGAACGATGAACCCATAGGCACTGACTTCGGGCAGAGGAACTGCCTATCAATACGTATCTTATTACTTATCGTTCAGCACTGCGTATCTATAGAGGCACTGCTGTATTTCAGGTAAGAGATACGTTATTTTATTTTTTAAAAGATACGGAACGTAGCTGTCAGCACTGCCTTAAGCCAGAGGTACTACTTAGCTTTAGGTATTATATTATAGGCATCAGTAAAGTAATAAACAAAATCTTAAATAACCGCTTGACTTTTTTAGATATTATGTTACAATAGGCACAAAGCTAATATTTAGTATTTAATGTAGCTAATAAATCTCTTGGAATAATTTGGATTTACGTGCCGACTAAGGGAGGAACAACACTTGAGTTACTTTTACACTACAGGCTTTCTTTAGACTTTGGTTTTATTGGTAAAGAGAACGGGCGCTCACTTCGCATTTTGTTTTCCGCTTCCATTCAGCGTTGGGTATTTACATATAGTTTCTCCAAACAAAATACTCGTTCGCTTGTCGCAGCTACGTCCTGCGGCTCCCCCTCGGACTTGTGCGTAGATATAGAAGGGCGGCCCGAAGATTTTAGCGAGTAAAGCCCTGATTTTTCAGGGATTAAGTGGCATTTTTGTTACTCCGGTATTTGAGGACATTTTACCCCATTTCCTATTGGTATTTGAGGAGATTTTTTAACGAATTGCCATAAAACACGAAGATTGGAGGTACAATTTGTCAACCAGAATCAATGAGCGGATGTTATTGGTTTCCGAAACTACGGGTGAAGTTATTGATGTGCTGAGTCCGGGGGCCAGAGTATCCGGTGTGGACG
>CAKTAA010000128.1 GCA_934526185.1 uncultured Eubacteriales bacterium
CGCGCCCTCACCGGACAGCTTGACTATTCTACCACATATCCTATGCTTTTGTCAAGTACTTTTTTTGCTTTTTTTCAATTTTTTTTGTTCGATTAGTCTACTTTTCGACATTGCTATTATATTAATTATAGTTTGCGACATACATTTTTCCTTTTTTTCATCAAAAAGAACATGTTTTTCGGCCCAAGTATTGAAAGTTATATAGTAAAATGGTATAATAAGCATAGTCAACTGCAGAGCACTACAATACGTATAGTGCTGTATAACGCGGTCGATGAAATGCTTTCACTATCGCCGCAAAATACTATATCGATCACCTCGCAAGAATAATTTTTATGATTTTCAACATATGTATTTATTATATTCATCGCAGCATGAGAAGGAGCCGTTTATGTTTAATGTTCGAAAAAAGCCTCCCGTAGTCCTGTACTTTATATTTTTCTTTCTATCCCTTCTTCTCCTTGCAGGAATTCTTTTCGGAGCACTGACTATAAGCCATTTACGGTGTGATGTTTTTATCTCCCGACAAATCAATATCATGCCTCAAACAGATCCTTCTCAAATTCCAACTACCTCTGCTATTGCGGATCCAAACCGTGAGGTGCGCGGTGTCTGGATAGCGACAGTCAACAATATCAATTATCCGTCGCAGCCCGGTCTTTCTGCCGAGAAACTGAAAACAGAACTTGACGACATTCTGAAAACCGTCAGTGATGCCAATCTCAACACTATATATTTTCAGGTTCGGCCCTCAGCCGACGCACTATATGATTCCGATATTTATCCCACCTCTGTGTATTTGAGCGGCAAAAACGGTCAGGAGGCTGACCAAGGTTTTGATCCTTTGGCCTACCTTACAGAAGCCGCCAAACAATATCAAATTGATATTTATGCATGGATCAATCCTTTGCGCGTTACTTATTACAGCATTCCGTTGTCTGATCTGAGCGCAGATCATCCCGCTTCGCTTCACCCGGACTGGGTAGTCTCCTACGCCGACGGCATGTCCTATTTTGACGCAGGAATTCCGGAGGTTCGGCAGCTTGTTGCGGACGGAATTACGGAAATTGTCTCCCGCTATGATGTAGCCGGCATCATTTTCGATGATTATTTTTACCCTTATCCAAAAGCCAAAGACGACGGCACCCTCATCCCTTTTGACGATTCCGATACCTATGAAAAATATGGGCATGAGCATTTTTCAGATATCGGTGATTTTCGCCGCGCGAGCGTAAACGAATTGGTTAAGCTCTCCTACGAGGCGGTAAAAGCTTCCGCACCGCACTGCAGCTTCGGGATCGCCCCTTTCGGCATCTGGCAGAACGACGACGGTCAAAACGGCGGCAGCGAGACAAAAGGGCTTTCTTCCTACAGTGCTTTATATGCCGATTCGCTTGCTTGGATCGAGGGCGGATATCTCGACTTTATTGCGCCGCAGATATATTGGCAGTTCAGTTCAACCGCCGCTCCGTTCGGTGAATTGGTTCGATGGTGGAATGAGCAGACCGAAAATACCGGTGTGAAGCTTCTGATTTCTCATGCAATTTACAATTACGAGGCTTGGGCTGCCCCTGGCGAGACGGCGCAGCAGATCGAATTTGCCCGCAGTGAGCTCGCCTACCGCGGCAGCACCTTTTACGGATACGAACAATTGAAAGCAAATACACTGGGCGTGGCTGACGAAATACGCACTGCGTGTGACAAGGATATTATATATTGCGAAACGGTATCCAACGGCCGCGGTTTGATGATCTCCTCGCCAGCCGACGAAACCACTGTTTCAACGGATTCCTCATATATAATCGGAGCAAGCGATCCCGCGTTCCCCCTGACAGTTGACGGCAAGACAGTTGGACGTACCAAATCCGGCTATTTTTCTCTCTATGTCTCGCTGGTTCCGGGCAAAAACACTTTCACATTTCGTCACAAGGACGTCGAAACCCTTTACACCATATACTATACTACCTCATCTTCTCAGCAGACAACGCTTAAGACAACGGATACCTATACATTCTCCTCCGTTTCACCGTCCGGCGCCTCCGCTCTGACCGGCGGGCAGACACTTACGCTGACCGCTGTCGCGCCGCATAACAGTACGGTCACCGCAGAGATCGGCGGTGAAACGGTCACGCTCACAGCGGAAAAACAGGTTTCGGGTAAAGCGGAGTATATCTGTCAGACTTATACAGGCACGCTGCGGCTGCCAGAAATCGGCGCCGACGAAATACGCTTGCTCGGCTCCCTTGTTTTTACGGCCGTCCGAGGCAAGGAATCAGCACGGCAGGACGGAGGAGAGGTTCGTATCCTCGGAAAAAATGCCCTGCTCCCGATCGAGGTGACAAAACCGGATGCAGAACTGAAAACCGCTGTTAACAGTTGGTACTACGACGATTATGTTCCGGCAGCGGCCGGCATGCGCGATTATGCTGTCAAGCTGGAAAACGGCTTTTACCGTCTGCGTATGGGCGGTTATATTGCCGCATCAGACGCAACGGAGCTTGACGGAGTTTCCATTCCTCTGACAGCAACGCTCAAGGGAACGGAAATGAAAGTTTCCTCACAGGAAACCGCGCTTGTTTTTTGCTTTAATGAAAATGTTCCTTTGAACTGCACTTTAGAAAACGGAATATTCAATGTGGTATTTTACAATACCGATGCTTCTTCGGCCACCTCTCCGCAATTTCTTGCAAATCCCTTATTTTCCGCTGCAGAAGTATCGGAAAACGCAGAACAAAACAAAATTTCTTTCGCCTATACGCTAATCGACGAAAATAACTTTTATGGTTTTTCGACAGCCTATGACAGCGGTACTATCACTGTAACACTGCGCAATCCACAGAAGCTTTCAGGAGACGCAGAGAAACCGCTCGCCGGCAAGACCATTATTCTCGACGCTGGTCACGGCGGAACAGACCCCGGTGCCATCGGGCCACTCGGTTTATATGAAAACGACGCGCTCGCCGCCGGAGAAAATGCCGTGAACGAAAAGGATCTGAATCTCGCTATTATCCTCAGTGCCAAAGAAAAGGCAGAGGCGCTCGGTGCCGATGTCATTCTCACACGGGAAGCCGATACGACAGTGGATATTTATACACGGCTGGATCTTTATAACAATATCTGTCCGGATCTCGCCGTATCCGTGCACCAAAACTCCATGGCGTATCAATCGGATATCACAAAAATACGGGGTTTTATCGGTTTATACTGGGCCGACAGCGGAAAGCTTCTGACCTCCTCCCTGTCTTCGTCCGTCGCGCCGGCTCTGCGTCGGCTCGAACGGGAGCCTGCAAAGCAGAGACTGGCTCTTGTGCGCAACCGGAAATTTCCTGCGTCTTTAATCGAAATCGGATTTATCACCTCTGTCGAGGAATACGAAAATCTGATGCGGGAAAACACGATAGACGAGACCGCAGATGCTATCGTACAGGGTATTTTAAAGTTTTACAAAAATCAGGAGCAATGGATTCAATAAGGACGGCTTTGGTGCTGATATTTCCTTCCGAGCTTCTATTTTTACATTCCTGAATCATTTACAAATCGTCCAAATGATTTTGTGAAATTTCTATTGACAAAACTAGCTTCCGCATGCTAAGATACTCTTGAACGAAGGAAAGGATATCGGTACTTTTTCATGGGTTTGGTTTTTAACATTCAAAGATTTTCAGTTCATGACGGACCCGGAATCCGTACCGTCGTTTTCTTAAAGGGATGCCCGCTTCACTGTCTCTGGTGTCACAATCCTGAAGGAATCAGCTCCGTCCCGCAGCTTCTTGCAGATTCACAAAGGTGTATCCGATGCGGTGAATGTGCCGTTTGCCCCAATGGCGCTCATCTTTTTGCTGAGGACAATGCGGAATCTGTTTCAGCAGATTCTGATGCTTTACCGACGCGGCACGTATTTCTCCGTGAAAAGTGCTCTGGCTGCGGTCTGTGTGCATCTGTATGTCCGACAGGCGCTCTCACCCTCGCCGGAATAAAAATGACAGCCGAAGACGTTTTAACAGAAGTGATCAAGGACAAAGCTTTTTTTGAGCAGAGCGGAGGGGGAATTACGTTATCCGGCGGTGAGCCTCTGTTTCAGCCGGCCTTTTCGGAAGAGCTTCTTCGGCTGTCCAAAAACGAAGGACTCCACACCTGCATGGAAACCAGCGGCTTCGCCTCCGGGGACACGATTCTCCGAGCGGCAAAGTGGGTAGATTTGTTTCTATACGATTTCAAAGCCTCAGACGAAGCCCTGCACCAAAAAGTCACCGGCGTTCCTCTGGCGCCTATTCTTGATAATCTCCGCACACTGAACCGCCTCGGCAAGGCTGTAATCCTCAGATGTCCTATAATTCCCGGCATCAATGACAACGAGACGCATCTGCAAGCCATTGCAGCTTTGGCAGAAGCATATTCCTGCATTCGCGAGATTCATCTGGAGCCGTATCATGCGTTGGGTATTTCCAAATCCCAGCGGCTCGGTCAGCCTCCTGCTTATGAACGTCCGGAGCAGCAGAGTGTTCATATTGAATCGCTCTGTACACAATTACAGACCATGACAGGATGCCGCGTTATTGTATCCTGACACATAGATTCTGTAACAGTCATCCGGTGAAGATGCAGGCGTTCGTAACTTGTTATTTTTTGAACTCTCAGCGCGATCTTTTTCTATACAAAGGAGTGATGTTATGAAAGATTATAGAAGCACGGAAGAAATGCTGAATTTTTCACCAGCCCTGTCCGCGCTCAGTCAAAGCGTTGTAGCACGGCTTAAGCCGCAGGCTGTTCGCGAAGGAACTGGTACCGGTCCTGAACCGGACGGAAAACTGCCGTTTCTGGAGGCCTTTGAGCGTATGCCGAATGCTTCCTATGCCGAATGTCTGGCACAGGGGATTGTAGATTCCTGGCTGACAGCTCCCGTCGTCATCTATGACGAGGATCTGCTTGTCGGGGTTCCCCGCCCCCACCGCCCGCTGGTTGAGCACTTCAGTTCCGGAATTCAGTATCACACATGGGTTTTAGACCATTGTGACATATACAAAAAAGACGCGGATGAAATCCGTTCCCGAATTGAGGCACAAAGCAGCCGACTTTTCCCTATGAATTATAACCATGTTGCAGAAGAGGGGAACCGTATTTTCGGAAAAGACGTTTATTCATCGCTGTTCAGGCTGTGGAGTCCCGGTGGCTATCAGGGACATACCGTTCCCAATTACCCCCGGCTATTAAAGCGAGGGATCAGCGGAACGCTTGCTGATGTCCGCAAATATGCCTCTAATACATCCGATGAGGAAAAGCTGACGTTTTACCGTGCCTTAGAAATACTGCTCCACGGACTTACTGACTATATGCTGCTTTATGCTGACAAAGCGGAAGAGCTGGCTACCGCATCTGATGACAGCGCAAAAGCTATCCGTTACCGCCGCATTGCTGAAAACTGCAGAGCTGTTTCCTTTGAGCCGCCGCACACCTTATATCAGGCCGCTCAGCTAACGTGGTTCTATTCTCTCTGGGACTGGGTGGATTGTGTCGGCAGAACCGACCAATACCTCTATCCTTTCTATCAAAAAGCGGCAGAAAAGGCTGACGTTTTCCCTTCTGAGGATATTCTGGCTGCCCTGTTCCTGAAATTTATGGAACACGGCGTTCATAATATTCCGCTCGGCGGCGTCAAACCTGAGGACGGATCGGATGCGACAAATGAGATCACATTCCTGTTCCTGCAGCTCGCCCGCCGTCTGCACACGACGCATCCGCGGCTCTGCGCAAGAATTCATGAAAATTCTCCTTCGGAGCTTATGCAATTAATTGTAAAAATGTGGTCAGAGGGTATGTCGGATCCGACGCTCGTCAGTGATAAGCTTGTCATTGAGGGCCTCATGGAGTACGGTGTGCCGATAGAGGATGCACG
>CAKTAA010000129.1 GCA_934526185.1 uncultured Eubacteriales bacterium
GGCTGCGAGATGATTTTGCAGGCAACGCATCCGTTTCTGTCCCACCATTCCTGCCATGCGCGGAGTATGTCTTCAACTATGCCTATGGATATGCGGCATTCAAAAGCTTTTTCGATATTTGAGGATTGTTCGGCCTTTTTCAGATCTGCTTTGCGTTTTTCATAGAATGCGTGCTTAGCCATGATAACCGCAAATGAAAAATCTAGAAAGCTTTCACGCTGTTCTCCTGTCAGCTTTTCAAAAATGGGTCGCCACGGATCAAAATCGTGGAAATCCATGCCGAACACTCTTTGTTGCTTGATTTTGTATATACGCTCTTTAAAATCGACGTTTGCTATATTGGCCAGAGTCAAAGCAATCTGTCTTGACATAGACAGTGCTTTTCTTTCGGTTTTTGCAGTTTTCTCTAAATGCAGGAGCTGACTTTCAAATTCCATCGATTTCGCTTCTGCAATTTGTTTTAAGGCGGCGCGAGTTTCTGCTCCGTTCATAAATACAGTCTCCCTTCAATACATTTTAAGCTTATTTATTATTATACTCATCAAAATAGAATTGTCAATAATAATTTGATAAATATAAAAATAAAATTGTGTGAGGCGTTGTAGGCACGAATCTGAATATTTATAATCAAAAGCGCCGTGTACTTGACAAGATGACGCAAATATTGTATAATATATCTATAAATTTATAATAAACAGTAAGAACTGCGGGCAGAATATCCAATGAGGAAAGTCGGAGGGATGAAAATGAAAACAATTATAACCATCGGCAGACAATACGGGAGCGGCGGACATGAAACAGGAGAACTGCTGGCAAAAAAAATGAACATCCCCTTATACGATAAAGAAATAACAAAACAGGCGGCTGCAAAATGCGGAATGTCCGAGGAAGTGCTGGCAAAGGTAGATGAAACGGCAACCAGCAGTTTTTTATATGCGATTTCCACCGGTTCCTATTTGATGCAGAGCCTGTACACCGGCGGCAATTTGGAAATGCCGCTGAACGACAAGCTGTATCTGGCTCAGACTGAGATCATTCAGCTTGCTGCGAGCGAGGGGCCGTGTATCTTTGTCGGCCGCTGCGCGGACGAGGTGCTGCGGGAACGGAAAAATGTCGTTCGCGTATTTGTCTATGCCGATATGGCGTTTCGGCGCCGCCGTGTAAGCGAGTATGAAGGCGTATCGGAACAGAAGGCCGAGGAAATTGTTTCGAAAGCGGATAAAAAACGGTCCTCGTATTACGGTTTTTATACGCATAAAAAATGGGGCGACCGCGAGAATTATGACTTGATGCTGAATCACTCAAACATTGATTCGGAAGCGGCTGCCGAAATCATTTTATCGTATATAACAGCAAAGGAGAGGCTGGAAGCAGCCGAATAGAATTGGTATACCGTTCGCGAAAGCTTTCCGGCACAGCAGGAAGCTTTCGCGTTATGATTTTCTGCGGCGTATGCTTGCCGGACTTCATTCATTTTCGGCGGAAGAGCTGCATCTGCAGCTCTGATTCAAATGAGAGGCCAGCGGGAGATAACAGCTTTTTGAGCAGTGGAGATAAACTGCGTGCATTTTATCTTGACTTTGTGTGCGTTGTGTGGCATAATGTGAATATTATTTGGGGAAGCAATGCTGGAAAGCCCATGCTTGACAGCCTATGCCAAAAGAGAGGTTCCGGTTTCCCCGCGAAAGGAAGGTAACAGAAATGGCTGAAAAAATTCGTGTTACAATATGGAATGAATACCGTCACGAAAAGACCAATGAAGAAGCAAAAGCGCAGTATCCGAACGGGCTGCACGCCTGTATTAAGGAATATCTGGATCAGTACAGCGAGCTGGAGGTTAGACTGGCGGCACTGGACGATCCGGATCAGGGACTTCCGGACGACGTGCTTGAACAGACGGATGTTTTGCTCTGGTGGGGGCATATGAGCCATGGCGAGGTGAAGGATGAGCTGGCGGATAAAATCAAAAACCGCGTTTTCCTCGGCGGTATGGGATTTATCCCTCTGCACTCCGCACACATGTCAAAGCCCTTTCATAAAATTCTTGGAACCAGCGGATATCTGCTGTGGGGAGACAACCAGGATGAAATTATATGGAATCTGAACGCGGCGCACCCGATAGCAGCGGGTATACCGGAACGCATTGACCTTGGCGTGGAGGAGATGTACGGAGAGCCCTTTATGATTCCGCAGCCGGATGAGCTGGTTTTCGGAAGCTGGTTTGAGCACGGGTATATTTTCAGAAGCGGCTGCTGCTTTTACAGGGGACGCGGAAAGGTTTTCTATTTCCAGCCGGGACATGAAACCTGCGCTTCGTTCCACAATGAATATGTGCAGAAGATCATCTACAACGCGATAAAGTGGGCGGCGCCGAACGATTTCGGATCCCCCATGCATAACTGCGATTACCGTCCGGCGCTCCGTCCGAACAAAGAGTAAATAGCGCCGTCAATTCTGCAAGTTCGAACTTTCAGGATCGAAAGAAATGGGTGCTGAAATCCCGCCAATCGTCAACTGACGATTGGCGGGATTGTTTTTGCCGGGACATCCGGATCTTTATCTAAAACAAAAAAATAGGTCATTTAAAAATAAGGCGGTATGATGATAAAAAATGTCACGGAAAGAGTCGACCGGCATATGTGCGGACAGCGCGTGCAATCAATGCGAACGTATCGCATTAAGAAAATTCCACTGGAATTTTAAATTCTGTTTTAATGAATTTCGCACTGATTGCGTGCTGTTTGCTTGTATAAATAATTCGGAGAAAAAAGTTGATAAATTTTAGCACGTATCAAGAGAACCGAGAGAAAATGCTGCGCGGGAGGCGTCAAGCTTTGGGAGCTTTCGTCTTTTTATTACTTCAAAACAAAATATTGATTTGTGCCGGCATTGCGGTAACACAATACATAAGGTACAGAAGGCTGCAGACAAACTTGATTTTGATTTAAAAACGGGTGTCGCGCCTTTCTTTTTGTTTCTCTGCCTTGGAATAGGCGGCATTCTGTGGAAAACCTTGTTTTTAACGCTATTTCGTCGGGACGGAGAAGGCTTCTGTATGTGTCGAACGAACGGTCAAAAGTTGCTCAATACCTGTTTTTGTACTGCTGCCTGGCTCTGTTCGTATAATTTGTTATAAATTGCCCCTTGGCCTCGGTGTAAGCATCCCGGTTATGTTCAAATTTTTTACAAAGACGGAGCTTTAAATTTTCATACTCCTTTGCCAGAGGTGGATTGTCGTTCATGAAATCACGGAAATTCAGCTCATCGTTGTCGCCGGTACGGCGCAGATGAAGATGATAGACTTTTTCAGCGAAACCGTTTTCCGTATACCCCATGTTGAAAGAAATACGATTTTTGCTCTCCGCCATACAGAAATATCCGTTTTGCAGTAAAATTTCCTTAACTTCTCCCATGCAGGCATTACCGGGAATTTCCATAAGAATATCTACAATCGGCTTTGCCCATATTGTTTTAATAGCTGTGCTTCCTATATGGTTAATTTTGACATTTATTTGTCTAAGAATAGCATAGAGCCGCCGCTCCTCTTCCCGATACCAGACAGCCAATTGTGAGCGGTGCTTAGTTAAAAATATAGGAAACAATTCCCATAACTCATCAAGACTCATTTCTGACAGGGATTTTTTCATTCTTGAATCTCCTTTGCTGAAACATTCCCTACCTGATAGATATGGAACTTTTTTCTGACGGAACGCATGAGAAAGGGTAAGCATTTCACGTTGAGAATCTTAAGGGGCAACGACATCGGAGTGAAAAATGGCATGCACCGGTAGGCGGCGCACGCCGAAAGCTGAAGAGCGAAACCACGAGACAGATCAACGATTGCGGAGCGCTTCAATAATTTTAACTGCTTCCTGAACCTCCTCGACCGTAGCGTCCTTGGCAAGACTGAAAAGCATTCTCATATCCGATCTTTCTTTTAACAGTGCGAGATATTCGGTCAGTTCATCAGTCTCCTGACATAAGAGGCGGTCTGCGGAAACTTCAAGAACAGAGGATATAGAAGCTATCATATCTGGTGTAGGAGAGGTTCTGCCATATTCCCAAGCCGCAATGGTTTGCTGGGAAACATTCAGACGGCCGGCAAGCTCCTTCTGCGTATATTTTCTAAGCTTACGATAGTGCTTCAGTTGTTTTCCAAACATGGTTCGGCTCCTGTTTTTACTGAATTTAACAGTAAAATCCTTTCTAAAAACTGCTGCATGCAATGAGGCATATGCTGAATATTCGGCATTGGAAGGTATGGAATCGCTCGGCGCAGCGGAAGAACAGAATGCCAAATATAAATTTAATGATCTAATGATATTATACAACGTTTTTTTGTAAAAAGCAAGCGATTTGCAAAAAATCGGCAAAATCCTATAGAAAAACACAGATAGTTCATAAATCGCTGATATACTTTTATATACAGAGCAAACGAAAAACCTTTAGAACGCTATGAATGGGTAACAGGAGTGAGATAACGTATGTACAAAGGTCTGAGAGAACAAAAGCAGAGAAGACTTTTTTTGATATTGTTGGCAGTAATTGTAATTTCTGTAAGTCTGTCGGCTGCAGGCATATCTATGCTGATACGTGGACAGGAAACTTCGTCAAATGGCGGAGGAGCGGATGATGGAAACGAAACGGAGCCGCTGAAAAGTGCGGAAAATTCCGGACATAAGGTGCTGACCTATACGGATGTATGGGTAGTTTGCTTGGATCCCGGACATGGATTTGACGATACGGGAACGGAATCGGGTTATCTGCCGTCGGATACAAAGGAGGCGGACATCACACTTGATGTTGCTCTGAAAGTACGGGAGCATCTTCGGGCTGCGGGAATCGAGGTACTGATGACGCACGATACGAACGAAATCCCCGCAGGAGCAGAGCTGGACGCGGACGGCAAGTATTTGATGGATCCCATGGAAAGAGCTGCATACGCCAACGGCCATGATATTGATCTTTATGTATCAATACATTGCGATTCCTATGAGGCGAACGAAACGGTCAGCGGTATGCGTACCTATTATCATTTGAACGGCGAGCGCGACGAGGCGACGGAGAAGCTTGCGGCCTGTATTGCGGAAAAGTTTGAGGCGGCTGTCGGTGGAAAAAGCCCTGTTTTGAAGAGTATGTCAGCGGAGGACGCCTATTATGTCATAAAGCATATTGACGTGCCGTCCGTGCTGACAGAACTTGGATTTGTTACAAACAGAGAGGATGCGGAGAATCTGCTTTCAGATGCATGGCGGAAGGAGGCTGCGCGCGGGATTGCAGACGGAATATTTTCTTATATAAGGGGATAAAGGAAAAACTTGAAATCACACAATTTGCTGCAAAGGCGCTCAGCGATAATAATGAAAAAAAGATATGCCTGTACTTTTGCGAGTGCCTGATTATTCTCTATCGTTTGCCAAGGAAAGACCATTTTAGAAAATTTAATAACTTGAGGAGGATGAAGTTCACGTCTGAAATCTCCATCAAAACATTTATTCGTACATACCTGATGGGGAATCTGCCGAGATAGTCCATTGATTAAAAAAACAAGGGGCATAAAATAGGCTTTTAAGTAATTAACTCTGACATTTTGTGTTTACTGCCTTGCGCCGAAAATTCAAGTTCAGATAGAAAAAGATGTTGAAAAAAAGGGTTTTAGACACATAACAAGGCCGCGGAAAAAGCAAAAAACAAAAAAAGTGAAAAAAAGCAAAAAAAGTACTTGACAAAAGCATAGGATATGTGGTAGAATAGTCAAGCTGTCCGGTGAGGGCGCG
>CAKTAA010000130.1 GCA_934526185.1 uncultured Eubacteriales bacterium
GTGCCCGCCCCTTACCATGCGGTATTCATCCAAGTCAATGTCGGAATTCTCAAGATAGCCTTCTACATCTCCATCCCATTCCCTTCCAAATTCTGCTTCTGTACTTTCTATCCATGCGTATTCATTTTCAGTGAGGGTTTCGTTTAATCCTGCGTACATTATTTTTTTCAATTGAAATTCCTCCTTTATAATGTAATATCATATAAATTGTACAATATTTTTCTTATATTATATATAATTTTATCAATTTATTACAGATAACAATATGATACTACATTTATTTTAGTTTGTCAAGAGCTGCAACCGCTTCACGCTGCATAGTGGGAAGCACGTGACCGTACGTGCTTAGTGTAATGGAAAGGTCGGAGTGCCCAAGGATTTCTTGCACGATTTTGGGGTTGATGCCTTGCGAAAGTAAGTAAGTGGCTGTGGAATGGCGAATACAATGAAAATTTCGATAAGGTATCTCTGCTTTTTCACAAGCAGCATGGAGCAGGTGAGCGTCATAAGAGGGCGAAACGGGCTTTTGATTTCGAGTGGAGAATATCCATTCTGTTTGAGAAGCCGCCTGACGGGCTTTAAGCATTTCTATGCAGGTCTTGTCCAACAATATGGTGCGGACAGATTCGGCGGTCTTCGGCTGGTGCAAGATAAAATCTCCTCTTTGTATGGTGGAGGCAGAACGGCGGACAATGCAGCTTTTACGGATGAAATCTATATCGTTCCATTTCAACGCATGGAGTTCGCCGCGGCGCATCCCGGTATGATAAGCCAATAATATCATATCGGCGAACCAGCCAGGACGGGCGGCGCGGATTAGAGCTTTCATCTCTTCGGGAGAATAGACTTCAATTTCTTTTTTGTGGGCTTTGGGAAGTTTTATATTTTGCGCGGGATTGGAAGGAATGAGGCCATTTTCATGAGCCCAAACAAAGAACGGATGAAGAATTTTATAATGGCATTTTACTGTGCCGGGAGTAAGGGAAGACGCTTTTTGAATAATATAGTCCTGGATATGCTGCCGCGTGATGGATTCCAATGGGAAGTCTCCAAAGGCAGGCAGCAGGTGGGCGTGAAAGTCATACTTTTTTTTCTGAATCGTAGTATCTTGAAGGTTTAATCTATATTCCTTCCACCACAGAGGGAGAGCTTCACGAAACAGCATTTAAAGGGCCTCCTTTTGATTAAAGTTGGTAATGGCGATTGCATATAGGATGTTATCGTCTTCGAGTGTTGCAGTGCCGTTATTGTCCAGCAGGAGAAGGATGGCAGAGCCGTTAGGCGCGGTATAATCGTTTAGAAGAATCTCGCCGCCTTTGGTTTGAATGGTGGTTTGGACGATATCGTCCTCTTCTATGTATTGCCGGGAATAAACGGATCCGGTTTGGATTTGGATATTTTGGGGTACGGGGGGATTGATTGTTGGAAGAAGGGTAAGGGCGAAAATAAGAATAGAAATCATCACGAACATGACATTTTTCCTTTCATAAAAGAGGGGAACCCTGTTTTTTATTTATTTTGATTTTTCTGATAAAAAGACCGCCCTTTGGAACAGTCCAAAAGGCGGGTATCTATGTTCGTTTATTGGGCTTTTGTGTATAGGGGAATTTTTACTTCTATTTGTGCCCGTTCGGCCCAATCAAGAAGCTTGTTGACTGCTGTTCTAGTGATTTGGCCTTCTTCTTTGATGATTTCTATGTTCTCCTTGACAGATTCTAAATCCTCTTGAACGGTTTTTAAGTTGCTTTCAAGAGCCCCTAAATTGCTTTTGACAATCCCCAGTTCTTCTTTGACAGATCCCAAATCTTCTCTAAAGGATTCAAAATCCTGCCTCATTTGCCCTATGTCGGTTTGAAGGGCAGAAAGCATTTGCAGAATTTTTTCTTCATTTGTCATAACAAAATTGCTCCTTTCAAAATGGTGGAAAGAACATTTCTATTATACCCGCCTTTTGTTCTGTTTTCAAGGTGCAAAAATAGGATTTTTATTGCTTCCATCGAATGTTGATTAGCCAGTTTTCAAATGTTTCTTTGGACATCCGTCCGATTTCTTCGGCATAGGCTTGGGCAGCTGTGAGTTTATCAAAGGTAGATAAGGTACATCCTACCCCATCCCCTACATAGTCTACAAAATACACAGGGAATTTACTGGACTTCCATACCTGTATTGTAGGGCATATTTTTACAGTTGCATGATTTAAATGGGAATAAATCCAATCAATGGTTTTTTCGTAGGCGGTGCGGCGGTCGCTGTAATAAGCGGTAAAAAGCTCATTCATCATCATATGGCAATTCCTCTTTTCCTATTAGCTAGCTTTACGGGCCCGACGCTGTTCGGCCAACATACGGTTATACGCTGCAAGTTCTTCTTTTGTGCGTACGGTCCGGGAAGTAGTTTTTTCTACTTGGGAAGCGGTAAAAAGATGTGATTTTGTGGTGTAAGCGCGTTCCCCAATCGCCTGCGGCTCCTGAGCCTCGGTATCTTTTGAAGGGGCATCCTTGCAGAATCTCCAAAGGGAGACGATTAGAGATGCGTGCTCGCCTTCTTTTACTTGGTAGCCCAGGCGTTTCCATTCGGAATAAGTATGAAGCGGAAGGCGGCCGCTTTGGGAAAGGATGCCAGATACCTGTTGTTCGGTGAATAATCCAGAACGAATGGCGGCTTTAATAATGATTTCTTCATTTGTCATGGTGGGGGCTCCTTTCCGTATTATCTTATATTCCACTGGCGGGCCAGGGAATCAATATATTCTATATCTTGCTCATTGGCCTCTTCTGGCTGATTAGATGCAATCAGGTTTTTAATGCTTTCGATAAAATCGGAATCCACATCATCGCAATCAGTGATAGGGTCGCCGCTGGTGCGGGCGATGAAAGAGCAAGAGAAGCATTCAGGAAGATTAAAATAAATTTCGTTGTTTTCGCCGGTGGTTTCATTATAGTTATAAATTTTTTTCATTTTAGTTTCCTTCTTTCTTTCTATTTTGATTGATTTTTCATCTTATCCTTGCTATAATAAAACCAGCAAGGGAAACGGTGGTTAATGCTTATTTCTTATCAGCAGCTTTTTCCTTTTGTGAGTGGGTTTTTGCTGCTTCTTTATAAGCTTTAAAATAGGCTTTTTGTTGTTCTTTTGTAAGCTTTTTAAAGTCTCTATAAAGCATCTTTGCACCTCCCTTCCTATAGGGTGAATCTCCTTTCTTTTTGGATTGATTGATTTAGTTTCCCTTGCTGTGATTAAATAATACAACGAAATTTCGTTGATGTCAATACATTTTCAACGATTTTTCGTTGTTTTATGTTTTGCACAAAAGAAAGTGTGATTAAATGTGTATAATTCACAAACAACAAAAGATAGAATAAAATTATTATGTAAAAATCAAAAGAAAAGTATGAATCATCTTTTAGAAGAATGCGAATTGGGCACAAATGCGATACGGCAAATAAATGATAAAAAGGGAATGGCTTCATCAGCTCTTGCAAAAATAGCAGATGCTTTAAATTGCTCCATAGATTATTTAATGGGCCGAACGGATAATCCGGAAATAAATAAATAGATTATTTAATTAAGAAAATAAATAATTATATTTTACCTATTATAATATAAAAAAAGCGTGCAAATAATTTACCATCCTTGAGTGATTCAAGGGTGGTATTTTTTATGTAAAATATTACTATTTGGATAGAATTAAAGGAGAATTATACCGTTCGTATAATATACTTAAGGTATATAATGGCAAATAAATAACTGGTACTTGTTCGCGTAAGGTTAGTTTTAACTAACTTAAAATGAATTTGAGTTGGGTGTTTTATTTTCGATTAGTTAGTTATAACTAACTTAATTCTTTTAATTAAAATAGGGCAACTTATTTTGAAAATAATCTTATAAAAGAATAATTTCAATTGAATATAAAATATTATTTATTTATTCCTTAATTTTGATACACCTTCCATTATCGGAGCGCGTATCGATTGTGGTGTGCATCGCTTAAATTTTTACATTATAGATTTTGTAGCATATATTAAAGATAGTATCAATTATATTGTATTTTTTCTGTAGTTTTTTTATCCCCCCACCCCCTACCCCCCTAGGGGGGCATGAAAGGGCGACCCCCGTAGCGGCGACGATGGCAGACGTATATATAAATTTCTCTGCGCGGGAAAACGAAATTTTTGGAATTATGAACAAAACGTTAATAAATCAAAAAAATGGGGGTTTCAATATAGCTCGAGATACAAAACACGCTATCAAAAATAAAGCTTGTATTTCAGACAAATTGTATTATGACGAAGATATTACCCTTTATCGTACTAAAAAAGGGCGATACTGGATGACTTACGACAAGAACAAACGCTTGCGTATGATGTCAAGAGTAGAATCGCAGTGTCTTTTGATAGAAAAGGTTGGGGAAGAAAAAACAAAAGAAATCTATGATGAAATCTATTCAAGGCCGTTTAATGTGATAATAAGGGATAAAAGAATTTCGGAATATTTGAAGAACAGCTCAGAGCAACATTTTGTGTCTATAGCTAAAATTGTACATAGGATATTGGAAGATTATATAGATAAAGCAGAAAATTGCAGGTGGTAGTAATGGAAGATGAGAAAAAGAAGAAGAAAGGGTTTGAAAAAGGGAACCAATACAACAGGCTGGAAAATAGGAATCTGGAAGAAGAACTTGCAGAAAAAGGCAATGTAGGGCTTAAGATTAAGGACATTTTAGCAAAAGGAGCAGAACCCGGTGCAGAATGGATGGTAAAAGTGGTACAAAGCCCGGAATACTCGGATGAACTAAAAGCAAAGTGTGTAATGTATTTGTTTGACCGGCTGATGGGGAAACCGGGGATTACGGTAGATGGAGAAATTGACAGCAAAATTACAGTTGCGATGGCAGATGAGCTGGAAAAATACTCGAAATAGCGAGGGTTTGGCATGGCAGTATTGAATATAGACCCACCAAACGAGAGACAGAAGCTCTTCTTTGAATGCCAAAGCCGATATGTAGCGTATGGAGGGGCGAGAGGCGGCGGGAAATCCTGGGCCGTAAGAGTAAAGGCAATTTTACTTTGTTTGCAATACTACGGAATAAAGGTTTTGATTTTAAGACGTTCCTATCCCGAACTGAAAGACAACCATATTATGCCGATGCAGTCCATGTTAAAAGGAATTGCCAAATGGAAAGAGACAGATAAAATGTTCTATTTTCCTAACAATTCCATTATAAGGTTTGGGTACTGCGACAGCGAAGCCGACGTACTGCAATATCAGGGGCAAGAATATGACGTGCTGTTTTTGGATGAGGCCACACAGTTCACAGAGTTCCAATTTAACGCACTGAAATCATGCGTAAGAGGCGCGAACAACTTCCCGAAAAGGATTTATCTTACTTGCAACCCGGGGAACGTGGGCCATGAATGGGTAAAACGATTGTTTGTGGACAAGCAATATAAGGCTAATGAAAATCCGGAAGATTATTCTTTTATTCCTGCGAAAGTATATGACAATCAGGCGCTGTTAGATTCTGACCCTGGATATGTAGCCGTGCTGGAGAGCTTACCAGAGGGGCTAAAACGGGCATGGCTAGAAGGAGACTGGAACGTTTTTGAAGGACAATACTTCCCAGAATATAAGGAAAACGTACATATTGTTCAGCCTTTTAGGATACCGAAGCACTGGAGAAAATACCGGGCAATTGACTATGGCCTTGACATGTTGGCCTGCTTGTGGATTGCGGTAGACGAACATCGCAGAGC
>CAKTAA010000131.1 GCA_934526185.1 uncultured Eubacteriales bacterium
CAGCAGCACCGGGAGAAATACGATGATGCTCAAAACCATTCCTTTGACGCAGCGTATTGGTACGCTGCCAAAATGCTTATTCCGTTTCATAGAAAGCAGCCCTCCTGAATTCTGAATCGTATCATCAGAAAAAGTTATCCTCCTGGTAATTATTTTTATTTGGAATTTTACATTTTCCGCTGACTATGTTGTATCGAAGCACCGTTTCTTCATCTATGGCGCCGATATATAGGGAATACCGCGCGCCTCCTCCGCAGTAAATAATATTGCCCTCAATTCTATTACGTACGGAATCAGTAATATAAATTGAACCACCATTGCTTTCTACAAAATAATTATTAATTATGGAAAAATCCGTAAAACGGTCCGAGGTAATTCGCACCCCGTAATATCCCCAGAAATAGTTGTCTGTAATCATAACGCCGCAGATGCTTCCGCCCTCTGAGGTATCTGTCACAACCCCTCCTGGCATGTCGGTTCTGTCCTCGTAGCCTGTAATATTTTCATTTTTTGATCCCATATAATTGTAGCGAATGTCTACGTTTTGAATTCCGTTTTCATCGGGATTCAGAAGAATTGCCGTCGTAGCGGCATCAAGCATATTGTTATGAATTGTCAGTCCGTTCACGGATTTAACATGGATCTGGCCTGCTGCCGGGAAGAGGAAGACGTTTCTCAGAATATAAATTTCCTGAGGACAGGCTTCGGATTCCTCACTGTCAATTAAAACGGACTTCGGAAGATCACCGCCGAAGTAGGAATCCGCAAGCGTGTTGGCTTTCATTTCCCTGCCTGCCTTTTTTCTAAAATTTATTATATAACCATTTGTTGTCCCCGGACCGAAATAGCAGCTTCCGATATAATTTTCAGAGCCGCTCACAACGACGGCAGTATCCTGGTTTTTGGGATTGCCTTGAAGAAAGCTGCACTCCGTTATGACACTTCTTTGAGAGGCCAGCTCCAGAACGGAGCCCTCGGAGGCGTTATTTTTTATTGTTAAATAAGAAATATGTACATCCGGTCTCTCAACAGCAAGCAGATCGCCGCCGACAACCGGTCCAGACTGAAGGACCGTTTCCCGCATACGGTTCGGATCTCCTGCCAGCGTAACCGTACCGGAGCCCTCGGCCGATATCCGAATCGTCTCATGGATTTTATATTTTCCTTCCGGGAAATAAACGGTCCCTCCCCCCTGGGCAGCTGCATAATCAATTGCATTCTGTATTGCCTGAGTATCGTCAGCTCTGCCATTTCCAACCGCTCCGAAATCCATGACACTGTAAACCTCGCTGCTTCCTGTCAGAACAGGTGCCTTTTGATATTGAATACCGCTTTTCACATGTTCACCGCCTTTAACTTCTGACTTATCCCCGGAATCCGTACGTCTGCCGCAGCCGACTGCCGCGCAAATCATAAGAGCCGACAGTATGCAAGCAAAACCGTTTTTTAACCTCATTCATAAAAACCTCCTCGTCTCTTTTCTCCGATAAACCTAAATTTTTTGTTTGAAACATATAACCGGCCGCTTATATTTCCGAAGACTATTGCTGTATTTCCCAATAGAGGGATTTTGCCTGTATCTTACTTATATTTGTATATACACGCTGCTCAAAGTCTGAGAGTATTGTAATGAATCATTCGTGCTTCGTATATAGGAAACGGCGATGTATATTTTTAGGGTTTTCCGACACAAGTTGTTTCTGCAGACGTACTGTGCTATACTGAAGAAAAACATATATGAAAGGTCTGTCAGATATGATTGAAGAAAGGCTGCATCGCTATGCCAGGCCAGACGAGCTGTTCTGTCTCAATGAATCTATTGTTTCTGATCCTGTTATCTCTCTGCATACTCATGATTTTATTGAATTATCCTATATTCGCAAGGGACATGCCATTCATGTGCTGAACGGTTCTAAGATTTCCGTATCCGCCGGAGATCTTTTTCTGCTATCCTATGGCTGCTGCCATACTTTCGAAGCATGCTCCCGCGATTTTACTTATACGAATGTGCTGTTCCGCCCGCAAATCTTTGATGAATCCTATCAAGCCTCGCCTTATCTGGAGGATCTTTTCCAGATCCCCTATTTTGCAGATCTGGAGTTCAAGGCAAAGAAACTCCCTCAGATTCACTTATTTCAAATTACAGATACATTCGAATACGATTTTAAGTCTTTGACGGACGAATATTATAAGGGGCTTCCCGGATACCGCATTCTTTTTAAAAACCAGCTTGCTAACATACTGATTAAAATCGGAAGAGCCTATATGCAGATAAGCCATGTCATCGCAAAATCACCGGGACAGGAATTGATTCAGATTGTTTTGGACTATTTCAGGCACACCTCCTCATTCAAAAAAATCCGCCTGGAGGATATCGCGCAGCGCGTTTACATGCACCCCGACTATCTTGCAAAAGTATTTAAGGAAAAAGTCGGCATCAACATTTCCGTATTTATTCGAAGCATCCGTCTCGAGGCAGCCGCTCTGCATCTGCGGACGACAAACATGAATGTATGCGAAGTGATGCGGTTTGTGGGCTATCAGGACACAAAAAACTTCTATAAGGCGTTTAAATCCGTTTATCATATGACACCGGCAAAATATCGCGCAAAATACAAGAATCCAGCAGAAGAAGCTGTAGTTTCCCTCCCCACGATATGCAAGGCAGCTCCCGCAAAGTAATTCTGCCCTCCATGCATTGTGACAGCATACAAAATCCCTGCCGGTATTCAGTTTCCATATCTGAAAATCAGCAGGGCTTTCCTTATGCTATTAATATAACTATTTAGTGTGTGATATTAAATATTTCAGATCCGTAAATAAATAATTTTATTCCCACTCGACAAAGCCTAATCAATTTTGTTTAGAGATTATTCTCTGTCGTATTCGTGGTGCTTTTGATTATTTGATGTATCCATATTATCCTGCCTATATGGGCTAATGTTATCAGTTTGTTATCGGGGTTGATAACACTCGCCTCTCGCAGCGTGAAGCAATACCAGCTTGTCCGAGATATTGCAGCAGATTTCAAATTTTAATTCCACAATCTCTTATATTTGCGTTTTAAAAATTGTCGATATCGGAGCGCTTCTATGGTATAATATTTTTAGAACACAGAATCAATACGCTGTGGCTTGAAAGTTGGTGAACTAATGGACAAAAAGGAAACCATAAAAAACATAATAAATAACAATAACGGTATTGCGAAAACCGCTGATTTTGTTGCCGAAGGGCTTACCAACTATGATGTAGCCAATCTATACAAAGAGGGTTACCTTGAGCGCATCAGACATGGCTATTACCAGCTTGCCGAGCAGGAAGATATAAAGGAAGAGCAGGTGCTTGCCTCTCTCCTTCCCGAAAGCATTATCTGCGTGGAATCGGCGCTGTTTTATTACGGCTACAGTGATTTTTCACCCCGGCAATGGTCAATTGCCGTCCCCCGTACCTTCTCACGGACAAGGCTGCATATCGGTTCTCTGGCGACAAAGGTATATTTTGTACAGCCTGCCTTGTTTGAAATTGGAAAAATAAGCGGAGATTTTAATGGAGTGCGGCTTGCTGTTTATGATCGGGACCGCACCATTTGCGACTGTTTCAAATACCGCACAAAGCTGGACAGCGAAATGTTTAATAAGGCGCTCAATGCCTATGCTGCCGATAAAAAGAAAAACCTGAGCAATCTTTCAAGTTACGCAAAAAAAATGCGGGTTTATAAAAAATTGATGGATGTGATGGAGGTGCTGCTGAATGGCTGATATTGCTGCTTCCGTGCTTGCACGGCTGAAAAATAAAGCTGCCGAAAGCGGCAGGAGCTATCAGCTCTGCTTGCAGCTTTTTTGTCAGGAAGAATTTCTCCGTCGTTTGGAGAAATCCAAATATGCTGAAAATCTCGTGTTGAAAGGCGGGCTGTTTCTTTATTCCTTGACTGACTTTGACAGTCGGGTAACGGTGGATGTGGACTTTTTGCTTCGGCAAGTACCAAACACGCCGGAGCAGTTAAAAACCGTGTTGGAGGAAATTATTGCAACACCTACCGGAAACGACTTTGTCACTTTTGAGATTAAAGATGTTGCTCCTATCGCCGTTGCTAAAAAGTATGCAGGAATCGGCGCATCGGTGGTCGCCCGCATTAAAAACACCAAAACACCGTTCAGTATTGATTTCGGTGTGGGAGATGTCATTGTACCGAAACAGGAAAAGCGCCAGATACCAACACAGCTTCCAGAGTTTGAATCACCAACGGTAAATACATACTCTGTTGAAACCACCATTGCGGAAAAGCTTGACGCCATTTTGAGCCTGATGGAGTTTTCCAGCCGGATGAAGGACTACTACGATATTTATTATATTGCCAACAAGCTTGATTTTGATGGCGGAGTGCTCACTGAAGCACTCAGAAAGACCTTTTCAAACCGTGAGCACAGCTTCTCGCTGGAGCAATTCAAGCAGGTTATGAGCTTTGGCGATGATACTGCCATGCAGAAGAAATGGAACGCCTTTGTCCGCAAGATCAATACCAAGACGGACGATTACAGTACCGTCCTGAGAACAATACAGAATTTTCTTGAACAGCCGTTTATGGCGGCAGCGGAAAATAAAAGATTCACCGAGCGTTGGTCTGCCGCCAGCAGCAAATGGATTTCATCGCTACGATACCACGCAGCTCTGGGCGAAAGTCCCTTCGCAGGAGTCAGGTGACACCATGGTCAAAGCATTCAAGAATAGAGCCAAAGATTGATGCGGCTCGGAGATTATGGAGGCAATACTATAAATGGAAGTTAAATTTTTTCGATACTGTAGATGATGCCTTGATTAAATTTGCAGTTATCATTTCAAAGTTTGGAGATAAATGGGTATTTTGCAAACATAAGGAAAGGCAGCCCTTTGAAGTGCCTGGTGGCCACAGCGAGATGGGAGAGTCTATTATTGATACTGCAAAAAGGGAATTACACGAGGAAACTGGAGCAGTAGACTTTATGATAGAACCCGTGTGTGTATACTCTGTCATTGGAAAGAATAGGGTAAATGATACGGGAGAAGAAATGTATGGAATGCTGTATTTTGCGAAAATAGCAAAATTCGAGGCAGAATTGCATAGTGAGATAGAAAAGGTATTCATATTTGATGAACTCCCATCAGAATGGACATATCCGTTAATCCAGCCCAAATTGATTGAAGAAGCAGGGCGGCGAGGATATCTATAACTTCCAATTTTATCAACTTATAACGACGAAAAGCCCTTAGCTATGGAATCATTACCCACAGCTAAGAGCTTTGTAATATGGATTTCTTTCGCCACGCAAGCCGCCTTTTATCATTCCATAAACCGCCGGGCTGCAAGAATATTGGCTCTTGTATGGCTGTTATCAAATTGTTATCAAAAGACTTCTCCGAACGACGCAAATCCGCATAAATACTGGGGTTTTGCGGCGTTTCGTTTTATTCGAATTCTATCGTCCCCGTCGGCTTCGGCGTCAGATCGTAAAGAACGCGGTTGACACCCTTCACCTCCGAAGTAATCCGCGCCGTAATTTTTTGCAGCAGGGAAAACGGCACATCCGCAACGGAAGCAGTCATCGCATCCACCGTATTAACCGCGCGGAGGATCACCGGCCATACGAACGTACGGACATTTTCCCG
>CAKTAA010000132.1 GCA_934526185.1 uncultured Eubacteriales bacterium
ATAGGTTTTCATAAAAATATGAATAAATTTTAAAAAAGGATTGCCCTAGTTTGTCCACTTTTGCAATTTTTTGTCGGTGTTAATAGATGTATCAATTTTAAAGGAGGCAGTTCCTATGTTTAAGAAATTCGCAGCCGTATTTTGCGCATTCTGCATGAGTGCCAGCGTTGGTACCAACGCGATGGCCGTGGCAGAAGTGCAGCCCGATGAAGTAAGCGCGATTGAGATCCAGCCCCGCTACACTTACGCAGACTATGTAGACAGTTGGCTGGATGTCAGCGGAGGCACTGCTTATGTAGAGGCGGAAGCGGCAGGTAAGTCCAATGTAACCAGTATCCGTTTGACTGTTACGCTTCAAAAGAAGAGCGGCAGCAGCTGGTCGTCTGTCCGCAGCTGGACAGAGTCGGATTCCAGCGATTTTGTAAGCCTCTCCAAGGAGTTGTCCGTTTCTTCCGGAACGTATCGTGTGAGAGCAACAGCCGTCTTCAACGGTTCTGAAACGGTCACGGTTTATAGCAACACAGCACCGTAAGCTACCGATCTTTTATTTAAGACCGTCTAACGGATTTTGGATCAAAATAATTCCATGCGGATTGTTTTGATGGTGTCTTTCCAGCCGCGGGACTACAGTGGCTGGAAAGTGGGTTTCTGTTTTGTACCAGCGGAGCAAGCTCCGTAAAATCTTGCCTACATGCATTTACCAATACAACCAAACGAGAGGGCCGCCCTTCCCCGGGCGGTCCTAGTTTTTGTCCTACGAAAACCACTCGCTAGGCGAGTGGTTCAAAAGAAGGCTAGTGCCGATGATGAGAACAAAAAAACTCCTTTTGTTGTAAAATAGACTTGCGGTCTGGCAACTGCAAGGAACAACAAAAGGAGGACATTCAAAAATGAATGACAAGCAGAGTTTAGCACATACAACATGGAATTGCAAATATCATATAGTGTTTGCGCCAAAATATCGGAGAAAGGTATTTTACAAGGAGAAAAGAATAGAAGTAGGAAAGATTCTGCGGATGTTATGTGAGCGGAAGAAGATAAAAATAGTAGAAGCAGAGGTGTGTCCAGATCATGTACATATGCTTGTAGAGATACCACCAAAAGTAAGCGTATCCAGTTTTATGGGTTACCTGAAGGGAAAAAGCAGATTGATGATCTACGAAAAGTATCCGGAGCTGAAATATAAGTACCGAAGCCGAGAATTTTGGTGCCGCGGATATTATGTGGATACAGCGGGAAAGAATGCAAAAAAGATAGAAGAGTATATTCGAAGACAGTTAGAAGAAGATAGGGCTGGAGAACAGCTGACAATAGGGAACTTCTAAGGAACCCGTTTACGGGTAGCAAGGAATAGACCGATGCAGGTGTCAGATCGTACCAACGCGACGTGACGCGTGGCTAGTATCATAGGGCTTTGCCCGTCGATGAAAAACCCCCGGCTCCGCCGGGGGATATTTATTTGTCATAAATAATATAAAAAATACCGCTGTAGCGTTTTAACACTACAGCGGTATAGGTCTTTATGGGTGAATTTTTATCGATTGCCGATCATATAATTCAGGAACATGCTCTCATCTTCCGGATTTTCCACCTTCAACTCAGCGGAAACCTTGGAGCTTTTTGCTCCATCCAAGAGAGCCCGAACACCATACAACTGGCACAGCTTGCTTTTCAGATTGAGGGTGTTTCCATCCTCTGTTACCAAATATACATTTCCTTGTGCTTTATCGAGAAGGTCAAGAAGCTTTTGAATATCGATGTCGTAAAGTTTCATAGTTACTCCCTCCAATGAATTTATAACTTGGGTCTATTATACCATGTAAACTACAGAATTACAATGTGAATGATAGACAAGATTCCAAAGGTTAATCCGCCATTATGTCTTAGTCCACCCACTTACTTTTGCGCAGCGGGACATCCAATAACGGCAAAACATTTCTTCATCTTCTTTGTCTTCAACGATAATTTCAGGAGAGATTTTGTTATCTTTTGAATCCTCGAGCAGCATCTTAATGCCATACAGCTGTGCCAGTTTGCTGTTCATTCCAAAAGAGACGCCCTCTCCCGTAACCAGATAAATGTTCCCTTTTGCATGTTCAAGCAGGTTCACAAATTCACCCACGCTAATGTCGTATAGTTTCATGTTTCCCTCCTTGTAGTTTACATAAAGGATTATATCATACATGTTGCATAATTGCAAGCCTAATTCTTTGTGCAATATTTAAAATCCTGTAAAAAATTGGTAAAGGAATTGTGTATTATTGAGAGATAGGCTCCCACTTGCACACTTTTGCTTCATTGGGTTAAAGTATGCGGGCAGCGCCAAGCATGCTACAGGATTCTTTCGATACGTTATCAAAAGGCGAGAAAAACGGGTAATCACATTCACTTCTTGTCCTTGTAGCACATAAGATGGAGTGGCGTTTTTTATAATCAGTAAAGGAGAGAGTTTTCATGCCATCAATTGTTTATACAGTAAGAGAGGGAGATACCCTTTGGAATATCGCAAAAGCTTATGGCACGACTGTCAACGATATCGCCCGATATAATGGAATTGTCGAAACCGATGTGATTTATCCTGGACAGAGACTGCGGATTTTTGTCCCGGAGGAGAGCACACCGAAATGGTATGTCGTCCGTCCCGGTGATACCTTGACAAAAATTGCGGAGAAGTTTGGGACAACAGTGCAACGCTTGATGTGGCTCAACGATATTTCCGACCCGAATCTGATCTATCCGAGGCAGAGGCTGCGGATCCGTCCGTAAGTGCTTTTACGGCGGCTAGACATAGAAAATCCCCGCTCCATAGATCCTGATGGGGCGGGGTTCTCCTTTAAGAGTTTTTAGAATACGGGTAAACCTTTTCACTTAGCGGTGTACGGCATTCGCCTACCGAGGCAGAGTTTTGGCTGTACAACATTACAATTTCCCACATATCACGGATGAACGTGCGGTACTCTTCCTCAGTAATTGGCTTTGGCCAGCTTAGGATCAACAGCTGATGCGGCGTACAACCCTTTTGATAGGAGGGATGAATATAATAATATCCGTTGTAGTGAAAGCCCAGCCGCTCGTAAAAGCTTTTTCTCCGAATGGATATGTCGTCGATCGGCGGGTCGATCTCTAAAACGATCTTTTGGTTCCGTTTGCAGAATTCTTCTAGGCACCGGGAACCGATACCGCTACCCCGTAGGCTAGGTTCAATGGCAAGATGCTCAATATATTGAAATCCGCTCAATTCCCAATAAAATATTAAGCCGCAAAACTGTTCCCCCTCCCAGATGGTTTCACAGAAAAACCTTGGGTCAGCTAGCGCACGGATGTGGTCATCCAGGGAACGCTGTTCCTTCTCTGGGAAACTCACCTGATATAGAGAAAATGCCTTTTGAAATATGTCGTCCTTTTGGTCCATGTGCCGGATAAATTTCATAATATTCTCGTCCCTTCTATGTTGATGGATTAATTTCTTCATATGGTTTTGGAGCAGACCATTTCCATTCTAGCATATGCCTTGTAAAAAGTCACGGTTCCATGTTTGAAAGGGGAGAGAATCCTTGGCCGTTTAAGAAAACTGGAAGAAAACGCCAATTGATATCAATTCAGAAAATCAGACACGGCGGCAGCCGCCTTGCTTTGCTAAACAGAGAAAAATTTACATATTGTTAATTAAATACTGATGGAGGATATAGTAGAATACTAACGAGTCCAATTTATAGAATTTCGAATGAAAATCGAAAAAACGCGGCGAGGTTCCCTTTGAAATTGGCACGTGGATAGCGGGCTTTGCTTGCAGGTAAAATGCCTATAAGGGGGTGGCCTTGTGTTTGGATATGTCCGGCCTCAGAAGTCTGAGTTACGTGTGCGCGAATATGAAGCATATCGGGCGGTTTATTGTTCGTTATGCCGGCAGCTTGGAAAGAGCTATGGGATGTTCGCAAGAATGACGCTCAGCTATGACTGTACCTTTTTCGCATTGTGGCTGATGGCGTTGCACAAGAAATGCTTGGGTTTTCGAGAAGGCCGTTGCGTGGTGAACCCTCTCAAGAAATGTGGAGCTTGTATAGGGGGGGGAGACGAACTCCGTCTGGCTTCTGCGTTATCGGTGATTATGGTTTACCAAAAGGTGCGGGATAATATTGCAGATGACCGTTTTTTAAAGCGTATGAAGTCCTACATGGTACTCCCGTTTGTCTCCCAAATGCGCAGGAAAGCCGCAAAGGACTATCCGGAGCTGGACAAGATCGTGGCCTTGGCGATGATGGAGCAGGCGGCTGCGGAACAAAATCCAGGGCAGAGTATTGACTTTTATGCAGAGCCGACCGCGAAGATGATGGAGCAGGTTTTCGCCTTTGGTGCGGCTGCCCCGGAACTGAGCCCCGAGGACCGTCTTGTGCGGCAGGCGGGGTATTTTTTAGGCCGCTGGGTCTATATTATAGATGCGGCGGACGATTTGGAAAAAGATTTATATGAAGGAGCATTTAACCCTTTTATCATTAAGGAGCAGTTGCAGCCCAACTGTCCGACGGAACGGCTGAAAGAAGTCAAAGAGGAAGCAAACCGGATTTTAAATGCGACGCTTTCCCAGCTGATCGCAGCAGTCAACTTGATGGACCTTGAGCAGCTCGGCGCGATTGTTTCCAATGTGATGTTTCTCGGCTTGCCGGAGATGCAGCGAGCAATCCTGTTTGAGAAGGAGAAAGAAAAGCATGTCTGACCCGTATAAAATTCTTGGGGTACCTCCCACTGCAACGGACGATGAGGTCAAAAGTGCTTACCGGGCACTGGCAAAAAAATATCATCCCGATAATTATGCCGGCAGCCCTGTTGCAGATCTCGCGGATGAGAAGATGAAGGAGATCAACCAAGCGTATGACACAATTATGGCCCAACGCAAAGGACGCACAACAAGTGGTGCGCAGCAGACGGGGTGGGGTTATACAGGATATTCCTCCTATGCCAATCCTAGGTCCGGTTTTAATGATGTGCGAAACTTGATTATGACCGGCCGGATTGCGGATGCAGAGCAGATTTTGAATGGTGTCCCTGCGGAAGGGCGCGATGCAGAATGGCATTTTCTGAAAGGGACCGTATTGTATAAACGCGGCTGGATGGAAGAGGCATACAATCATTTTTCAAGCGCCTGCCAGATGGACCCCAATAATATGGAGTACCGGGCGGCAATGAATCAGGCGATCAACCAACGCAATGGCGTTTACGGCGGATACAACCCGAATGTCCAGACCGTGGGTGGTTGTAGCTTTTGTGATATTTGCGCAACGGCAATTTGCTGTGATGCTTGTTGTAATCCGTATGGTGGGGGCGGCTGCTGTTGAGAAACAATACCATAAAGCTGGCGTTCAGCAGTATGCTGGCTGCATTGAGCACGGCGCTGATGTTTATGACCAATTTGTTTCCCGCTGCATCCTATACGCTTCCAGCGATCGCGGGGGCTTTGATGATGCTGACGGTGATCGAACTGGGCAAGAGATGGGCTTGGCCATCGTTTGTAGTGTCGGCTGTATTATCGTTTTTGGTGGTAGCCGATAAAGAGGCGGTCGCGATATTTGTCCTCTTTTTTGGATATTATCCCATTCTAAAAGCAAATTTCGAACAGCTCCCCAAGCGGTTGTTC
>CAKTAA010000133.1 GCA_934526185.1 uncultured Eubacteriales bacterium
ATTTTGGTACTGGTAATTTTCAGCGTTTCCAGAGCTTCCCGAACACCAGAACGGCTCGCGGGGATGGATCGGTCTGTCCACCATTCATTGAGCGCCGCACGGTCGGTAACCCCTTTTCGTATCGGAATTCCTATCGGCAGATGATCCGGCGCATAGACTGTTCCGATTCTTTGTATCAAGCCGGTGGCATCGTCCAGTTCCAGTTCCGCCACTTGGACTCGTTTATGCATCAAGGTACATTTCAAACTATTCACCTCATTTCGTTTTTTGATTACAGCAGAAGACTTTGCTTTTAGGTTGCGCAGCTTCTCCTGCAGCGCTTTGCGCTGTTCTATTTGTTCGGCAAGCGGTTCGATTTCATTATCACGCAGATACTTGCTGTGTTTAACACCGCTTTGAGACCATTGATGATAGTAATAGACTTTTCCGTTAATTTGCTTCTTCGAGATATATCCTTTCGGAAGACCGCCGATCTGTGCGGTGATTTTCGCTATCTGACGCAGTTTTTCCTGCTGATCCATACCCAGTGCCTCCATTACAAAAGATGTTCTGTCATTCCCTCACAACACGCCGGTGCTAAGGGAAATCGCGCCATATCCTTTGCAATGTATTATACCCCGTTTTAACCCCTTTTGTCAACAATACGGTGCAAATTGCCATAAAATATTACATTTTTACGGCTGCCACAATCAGCCTGCCGTTTTTACCTGAACCGTGGCAGGTTGACAGAGTGATGATCTGTTGACCGTGCACAGGTGTAACGCCGGTGTCATAGAGCGATTTTTGCAGGATCGCTGAGGTCTGTTCGGAGAAATCTGTGCTGCCAGCCGCATGAATAAAGCTGTACCAAGCGTCATCTTTCTGAACAGCGGCAACGGCGAAGACAGTAAATTTGCTAACACCGTTCGCTGTTTGGAATTCTATGATCGGATGCTCGGCACAGAATGCCGGATCAGTATAATTCCGAAGGGATGAGAACATAGTACCGTTTTTCATATTATGGCCGTAAACAATGAGATGATCACTTTGCAGACCGCACCGCCAGTCCAAGAACAGTACTCCGCTTTGGCTGTATTCCCCGTAAAAATTTCGGCGCAGATATTTCTCTGGATTCTCCGGTGTGTACATGACAGGATAGTTTAGCTGTGTATCGGGGATACACAGCCAGCCGATGCAGTCACTGTTTTGCGCGAACAGGGATGTAATATCGCGCTTCTGTGCAGATTCCGGCTCGTCGTTGGCTGACGGCGGTGTTTCGTCAGATCGGGACGGTTCAGACGGGACTATCTGTATCAGCTCTGTCAGTTCTGCAAATTCGTCTTTTTCTCTCTGCCGGCTGGATAGTTGTATATACACCATAAAGCCGGATAAGGCGGCGATTGACGACAGCAGAACAGACAGAACAGCGAAACTAATCTTCTGAGTCTTCGTCATCGTCCACCTCATAGAACTGCTCGCCGTCAATGTCGGGCATCTGCTCACCGTTCATACTGGCATCAAAATATAGGGCAAGAAAGCGTTTGATGTCAGTTTTCTTCATCCGCCGTACCTCAAAACCCTGTTCTGAGATGGTTTTCTCAATACGGTTTGCCGCCTCAAAGGTCTGTTTATCTTTCCGGTCTTTCAATCTCGCGATAAACAAAAACTGTCTTGCGGTTGCCATCTCCATTTGAATGTGGTCGAGAAATTCGATATCTTTTTTGATAATTTTCCGCACTTTCGGATTCTGTTCCTCTGAAAGCCTGCCGTTTAAATATGATTTGTTGTCGTCAAAGCACTCGGAGGAGTCGGTGCAGGTGATCTCAATATCGGGAATAGCAGAGAGCACCATCATCAGGTGGCGTATCTTGATTTCAATATTGGTATGTGACAGCACCGAAATATTCGTAGGTGCGACGAGATAAAAAAGAAGTTCTCCCTTATTCGTGGCAAGCCCGTATTTCGTAAAGGTTTTTATGCCGATGAAGTCCTGCACCGAGCGTCCTTTTTTCTTTTACTGCTGTTTTTCTTTTGCTGCCAAGCTGCTCACCTCCATTCAAAGTATTGCTGGGTTGATATAAAATACCGAACAGCATATCGGATAAAATCCAGTACAGTTGTATCATCCATACGGATTATAAGAAACCCATAACAGAGCGTCACCGCCGCAGGAATGAAAAATCGAAGCTGTACCAATGCCACAATGGAAAGCAATGCGGCAATGCCGAGTATACAAAAATCCCGCAGTCCCCAAAGCCACAGATTTGCCGTCGCTTTCAGGTTTTGCGGATACAGGTATTGCGTCATATAATTCCTCCTATCGTTGGTTTCTCGTTAGAATGTTCGCCATACAGGTCATCTGTATCATAAAATGTTTGACAGAATTCCTCCGGCGTTTGACCGAACTGTTCGCTGATTTTTTCTGTGATCATATCTTTTATGAGCTTTGCTTCTGATTCGGTCGGCATATAGTCAAAATACTCACTGCCGTTATCACGGCTGATTTCACATTCAAGGCGGAGTGTATCTGCAAACGGATTATATTTGCCGTACAGATTCAGCCATGTGCCGTCCTCATCGGCAATTTGTGTACCGAATTTTTTGTCAACATCAAACCATGTCTCGATATACACCGTGATTTCCTGCCCGATATCGCAGTCAACTTCCATTTCAGAATCAATGGCAAGATCCCTGCGTTCCAATTCATTGTTTTCTTTCATTTTTTCACCTCTCAGGATAAATAAAAAAAGCCACCGCAGTTTTGCGATGGCTCTGTACAGAGTATTTTGTTACAGGGATATTGCCGGTCCTGTCTGCTCCGTTTCGGTCAGTTCTGTCATTTCAAAGACAGGGCGCAGAAGCACATCCAGTCGTGCTTCAATATACCGCTTATAAAATTCCTTTTGCAGATCAGAGATATACGGCATCCCATCAATAAATGCGCTGATCTTATTCATATCGGTTCGTTCATAAATATTCCTTACCGCCTGATTACAGTCTTCATATTTTGCATCGGAGAGAAAATCATAGTAATTGATTTTATTTCCGTTCAGCCTGATTGCAGAAGTCGGGAACCGGTAAATCCGCAGATTAAGCGCATCTTTGTCGTTCAATACCGCATGCATCACGGTGTCATCGGCCTGCGGCAGCAGGCAGCTCCCGCAGTCATAAACCGGAGCAATTTCACGCTTTTTTTCCTTCGGATCGTACAGGAATCCCCAATTGCCGTTATGACGGTCAAAGTTTCCCAGCAGAGCATCTACTGCAAACATCTCCCAAAAATGCTTCTTCAGGAGGACAGGATCAACATACTGCTGTTTTTCAATAATTTCCAAAATATCTTCGAGTTCCGTACCGCTGCCATTAGAATCAGAATCCAAAACCGTATTCTTAATGGAACAGAAATCATAAAGTTTCTTTCCGTCTCCGGTAAAGTCCAGACAGGCACAGACAATTTTCTCTCTGCCGTTTACTGTAAATGTCCCCAGCATGGTTTCCTGTGCTTTTACACCAAGCATATTAAAAATACTGCTGGCAATGTGTTCGATGACACAGCTGTTGGTATAGGATAGCTCAGTAGGCTTTCCTTCGCCGGACGGAGGAAACTTCAGCATATACGGTCTGCCGTCATATTCCACAGCAATCTTTTTGCCGTTCGCCCCGTTATATGCCCGGTCAAATACACGGGGGCAATTCGTAAAGTCAATGCCTTTTGTCATACTCCAGCTCCTTTCCATAAATATTTTTGCCTGAGGTAATCAGCATGTTCCGGCGTAATCGCACCTTCACTGATTTCCGCCATATTAATGCTGCCGTACAACTCTCCCCACAGACAGTCGAGAATAGAAGATTTGTTTTTTAATCCTTCCTTGTATGCATCCAGATCATGCTGGAGATAGTCCGGCAGTCCGTGTTCAAATGAGTGTTCACGCTCAGCTGCCCGTATGCCGTTTTCGGTCAGCATTTCCATTGTTACATTCAGGGCTTTTGCTATTTTGTATACTGTTTCAGCAGAGCATTTTTCCAGCTTCGTTTTTCCATTGCAGATGTCATTGAGCGTTGCATGAGGTATGCCCGCCTCGACAGCAAGTCGATATTTTGTCATATGCTTTCTTTCAAGCAAACTGTCTATAATCATCTGTATCACCTCTTAATATTATTATATCGGTATGCCGAAATAATATCAAGGGGTGAGCTAAGATTTTTCAAAAAGTTTGCTTTTTCCTTTATTTCGCTGCCCTTGCCACAGTGCGGCTTAAATTGACTGCGGTGGTGGTCGCATGGACAACGCTCATCATGTTAACTCTGACCGAGCTGTCAAGTCCGAACTGCTGAGGACTTCGGAAAGGCACTTTTTTAATGTCGGTCATATCAGACCGACGAAGCGATAATAAATATCAAATTGCTGAACCCATACGCCGTCTATGTTCTGCCGTTCACCGACCACGATTTTGTCGATCAAGTCACTGACGATCTGCGGAGTGAGTTTGCGGATATCCCTGTAGTTACGGATGATCTCAATAAACATTTCTGTGTTGATCTGCTGCTTATCCACGGCAGAGAAATGATTTTCGATTTCCTCGATCTCGCTTTGCAGTTTTTTGGACTCGGCATCGTATTTTTCGGTCATGGCAAGGTAGCGGTGTTCGGGAATGCGACCGAGTGCTTTGTCCTCATAGATGTTGGCGATAATAATGTCGATTTCCGCAAGCCGCGCTTTGGCATTTTCCACCTGCTTCATCAGCGTTTTGCGATCGGAGGTCAGCTCGTCCACTGCCATCGTACATAGCTCCTGCAGTAGTTTTCCGTCATTCTTGAGGGCAAGCCGCGCCTTTTCACGAATGCTTGCAAGCACCATTTTCTGTGCGTCTATGCTTGACAGGAAGTGATGTGTGCAGTAGGCTTTCCCATGATCTCGGTAGGTGCGGCAGCAGTAAAACTCACGGTCTTTTCCGTTTTTCTTACTGTTGCGGGACATCGTTTTTCCGCACTCGGCGCATTTCAGCACACCGTTGAGAACGCCCTTGGGGACGAGGTCGACCTCCTTGTGCCGCTTTTCAAGCATACGCTGTACTGTTTCAAAGTCCTCTTTGCTGATGATCGGCTCATGCATATCCTCGATGATCACCAACTCATCCGGCGAGCTTTTGACTCGCTTTTTCAGTTGGAAGGACACGGTCGGTCGTTTGTTCCCGACCATAGCTCCGGTGTAGGTGGGATCGTGCAGCATTTTGCGGATGGTCTGCTCATGCCAGATATATTTTTCTGCCGGAAGCGTTCCGCATTTAAGACCGACCTCTGCGTAGTGATAGGAGGGACGCAACACCTTTTCGTGCTGCAGCATTGTTCCAATCGCTCTGCCGCCGTAGCCCTGTAAGGCAAGGTCGAATATGTGCCGCACGACCTTTGCTGCCGTTTCATCGACAATAAAGCGGTGTTTCTTTTCGGGGTCGATGAGATATCCGTAGGGCGGTAAATTGCCGGTGAACAAGCCGTTGGCACGGCGATTTGCCATAGACGCACGCTGTTTTTTGGATATGTCACGGGCGTACATCTCGTTAGTTCACTTCGCATAAAGCATGACAAGCTCACAGGTCGATATGCCCGATGAAATTGTAGTAGATATTGAAGTCCC
>CAKTAA010000134.1 GCA_934526185.1 uncultured Eubacteriales bacterium
ATATAAGTCTTCATTATCTATAAAATAAAAATGCAGTTTATCAGCAAGGGCTTTTCCTAATGTACTCTTTCCAGCACCGTTTAAGCCGCATATAAGGATTCCTGTTCCCATAACTTTCTGACTCCAGTTTGAATTATATCACCGCAAAATGCTTTTTTCTAACATTTCCTCGATTTTTTCTACTTGAATATCATCAAATGTTATAACCAATCGTTTAATCCACAGAGGAATTTTGAACAACCGCTTTGTGGAAATTGGCAAACAGCGTTGCAACTTCTGCTCTGGAGGCTGTCCCTGTGGGATTAAAGCGGTTATCTCCGACACCGGATACAAATCCCGCTTTTTGACAATAATAGACAGCATCTTTGGCCCACTCACTGATTTCATTGTCATCGGCAAAGGCTTTTTTTGTGTTGTCCAGTTCCGGGATAAATTCCATAAATTGTGCATATTTCATTAAAAATACACACATTTGCTCACGAGTAATAGCGGAATTCGGTTCAAACGTAGTGTCGGAGGTGCCGAGTACCAAACTATTAGAATATGCCCACGCAACAGCCGCTTTGTACCATCCGTCAGGGGCGGTATCGACAAACGGCGTTTGTGGATATTCCTCTGCATCTGTTATGCCGGACATGTTGGCCGCAAGCTGAACAAACATGGCGCGTGTCATAGAAACATCAGGCTCAAATGTCGTTTCCGATGTGCCTTTTATTAAGTTATTCTGATAGGCGTAGTCGACCGCGTCATAATACCAGGCGTCCTCTGCGACGTCGTCGAACGGAAACTCAAAGCTCGGCGGTTTTGGCGAGTCGGGCTGATCGCCCGGATCAGTGGAGGTGTCAAGAACCGTTACCGGAATGCTTGTTACGATATGATTGCTTGTTTGCGCGGTTATGGTCGTGCTTCCGGCAGATATCATTTGAACCACTCCGCTTTGCGATACAACTGCAATTTCTGGATTTGCAGATGTCCACGTAACAGTTTGATTGGTAGCAACAGACGGGGTGATGCTTGCTCGCAGAGATACAATTTCTCCCCTAGAGGCGGTGATTTCCGAAGGAGTAACCGAAATGTCCGTTGCGGAAATTTCTTTTTCAGCGCTCGGCCCATAGGATAAAATGACGCTGTTGAGAACTGTTCTTTCTTTTCCGTAGGTGCCGTCTGAAAATTTATCGCTGGGGCGGTTTGCCAGCTCATAACCGCCGTCTCCGTCGTCGACAACCATTGTCGCGCTGCCGCCGCCGTCAAGCAGAAAGGCTGTAACAATACCCAGCTCCTGACACAGCTCATCCAGCATGGAGATACGGAAGCCGACGCTGTAGCCGCTCTGTCTCCCGTCTGCCGTAAGCATAACAACCTTACCATCCGCTTTGATTCCAAGAATACTGGCCGGATATCTCGTGCTATCCGCCATATTTTGAGAAACGCCGTTGATAATTATCGGCATATGGCCGCCGACCGCATTTCGGACGGTTTGCCACATAGCTGTGTTGCCCATTTCATCAGAAACAGAAAAGCTAAGCTTTATTTTATCACCGATTTCTATACCCGAAATATCAGATATACGGCTGCCGCGTGCTGTCAAAATCATCCGATTTTCCGCCATGGCGTTTCTTGCCTCATTCGGCTTTGATATAGCCGTTACGACACCGGTCATCGTTTCGCCGTGGAAAACGGTGTAGTCGGTATCGAAATCAATAACGACTTCGTATGCGTCGTCCAGACAGTAATTTGAGGCAGGCCCTTTGTCGGTATAAACCACAAGCGCATTGTTCGCCGGAAGACGATTGAGACCGTCCGCTTTAATCTTTGTCGGCCGAGTTTTGTTCAAGATGCTGATGTCCAGAGAGATACAGCCCAGAAGAGCGGTGCCGTCGTCTGCGATAGCGAAGGATTGAAATACGCCCTCGTAGGGTGTTTCCTGCACCATATGCTGGCTGCATATGATTTCGCCGTCATAAACGGTATAGCCTCTTGGAAGGGAAAGAGATTTTTTAACTACCGCATCTGAGCAGCCACCGTAAACGGTACCGGAACCTTCAACACGAGAGTGAGCATAAGAAACCGTCCACATATCGCCGTTGACAGCAGCAATCGCCGTTTTTCCTTCCCCGTTGTTCTGGTTGAAATTTTTAATTGTCTGCGATACAGTCGTCAGCAAATTGACCTTCTCTCTGCCGCAGGTAACATCAAAATACAGATCCGGCTGCGTGGGATTAAATTCGACCGTAGTGAACTTCTGCAGCCCATATGTAGACGAAGATGGGAGAGAATAGGAGGTCTGTACCACGCCGGGATACAGCTCTCTGACCTCATTGACAGGGAGGGAACTCTCTGCTGCGCTTACACTGCCCGTCAACGGAAAAGTAAGGAGAATCGCCAGAAAAATACTGAGTGTTTTTCCGAAAGTTTTCATAGAATCCTGCCTTTCTGTATGCAATATTTTAGCCGGTGAAATCTTTTCGCCCGCGAAAAATATAACGTTTTTTGTGCAGTTTTTACAAAAAACATATTACACTTTCATTTTAGCATAATTTTTAGACAATGTCAAAGGGGATCGAATATATTTACAAACATTTATTTGTTTTTTTGTTTAAAAAGCATTAGAACGCCGGAAGCAATTAAAAAAATACCAAAAAAAATACGCAGCAGACCGGAATCCACGACACCGGAAAACCAGCAGCCGAGGAGAGCGCCTATAGAGCCGAATAAAATGATAGCTGAAACGGCTTTCCACGGAATTTTTCTGCGCCGCAAATGATAAAAAAGGGAAAAGCCGGCAGTTAAAACAAAAAAAATGAGATTTTCATAACGTGCGGCAGCGGGATCCGTATTTCTGATTAGTGTCAAATATATAATAAGGAGTCCGCCGCCTCCGATGCCCATACCAGCCAACGCCGCGACACAGAAAGCAGCAAACATATCCAACAAAAACATAAAACAATCACCTGATTCAAAAATCAGTTCCTTTCTTTTTTTGCTTTTGTTAACAGTATTGTGCGGGCTTACCATTTGCTGAAAGCCGGTAAAACAGTGCGAAACTGCAAGTTATGTTCTGAGCATGGAAACACCGGCCCATATAATCAGCAAAGCGAAAAGACGGTTCAGAAAGGGAAGCTTGATTTTATCCAAAAGCCATGCGCCAAGCAGAGAACCGGCTGCGCCGCACACAAGCATGGGAAGAAACGATAGGAAATCAATTTTTTGATGCGGCGCGTAAATCAAGAGGGATATGAAAGATATCGGCAGAATACATAAAATAGCGGCTGCAAAGAAATCCTTCGGATGATACAAATCCGGATGAAACCGGTAAAACCACCGGAGTATAAAAATTATCAGAATTCCGCCGCCTGTACCGATAAAACCGTTTAAAAAACCGGCGGCAATCGCTACGGTAAAGAAAAATACGGTGCGGACCGAGGAGGAGCACGGCGTAATTTTCATATGATATCCTTTCCAAACACTATACAGCGGCATGCAAGATCGGAATGCAGCGGCTTGCATTTTGCGCTCAAAATTTTGATTTCAATAATGCAATAGAAGAGCAGTATCAAAATTCACTTGTTTTTTTCTTTTTTTTCTGTTATAATAAAATGATTTCTGATGCTTCTGCGTAAAATCTGCTGTTTTTTAAATAGTAACTTTTCTGTTGTTCGATGCGTTTTGCGGACGCTCTTCCTCTGAAAAATTCAGTTGAAAACTGCATAGAAAAGTTACTTTAATAGATATAGTATGTCCGAAAACAGGCAAAGCATGCAAAAGTCAGAGATAAGTGCCGATAAACATGAGGAAGCGAAGGGGGTTGCGCTTTGGCAGGAAAAAAAACGGCTGTTAAAAAAGGTACCGGAAAATCAAAAGCAAAAACAGGGAAAGCGGCCGTGAAAACAAAGGGTACCAGTTCGAAAACGGAGGAAGGAAAACACGAGCTCCGAAACCAAATTATTCCTTATATTCTCGCATTTGCCGCAGTTTTTCTCACAATCTGTATGTTAGCACCAGGCTTAACAGGGGATGTGGGATCTTTTCTGCGTTCTGCACTGCTTGGCTGTTTTTCTGCTGCCGGTGCTCTGGTTCCCGTGCTTGTGCTCATACAGGCGATTTTCTATAAGAAAGACGTTGAATATCATGCGCTGCGTTATAAATTCGTTTTTGCGCTTATTGTTCTGCTGTTTGGGGCCATTCTGACACATATACTGACCGGAGGGGAAGTGCTTTTTCAGGCGGGGCAATTATACGAAAACGGTCAGATATTATCCGGCGGCGGAGTCGTGGGCGGCCTTGCGGGCTCCCTGTTGTATAAATATTTTGGCTATGTGGGAACCGTTATTCTTTCACTTTTCTTTATTTTATTGTTCGGAATCTTTTTATTCGGTCTGACGCCGCACATGATTTATGTCCGAATTGCGTATGCCATTTTAAAACGGAGGGAAGAAAAAAAGGAAGAGAGGGGAGCTGCTTCGTTCAGCGGCAGGGATCGGACGGAAGAGCAGGAAGCGGAAATACGCAGAATGCATCAGACGGCACAGGCAAAGCGGCGTGAGGAAACGGCTGCCCGTAAAAAGCATGCGTCTTTGGATAAAAATATTTACTCGGCCGACAGCGGTGAGGAGGCAATCCGTGACGGTATGGAAGCTTATACAGAGGAATCGGCGGATATGGCTGCCGGGGACGCTGCTTCTGAGTCCGCACAACCATTAAAAATCGAGGGGGAAGATGACACGTCGGCCGATGTGCCGGAGAATACAGATGCAGAATTGCTGAAGCCGCTGAACTTTCTCCGAAAAAAAAGCAAGGAGCCGATGGAATGCCCGACCGGAGAAATCGATTTGCAGGCAATCTTTGAAACTGAAAAAGACGCCGAGCTGCGTGATAAATACGGAATCGCTCAGGCTATGGACGCAGCCGCGGCAGCGCCGCAGGCAGTTGAATATGAGCTTGCCGTCAAAAAAAGCCGAATTGAGGACGGCATGGCACCTTTGGCAGAAACAGCGCTTGCCGCAAAGCAGACAGAGGAACCGGAGCAGCTTCCGGTATACCGTTTTCCGCCGATAGCACTGCTGAAGCATGAGACCAATACAATGAATCTCGATGTTTCAGCCGAATTGAATGAAAATGCACAGAAGCTGGTCGAAACGCTTCGCAGCTTCCGCGTTCAGACGCGAATTCTCCATATATCTCGCGGTCCGACCATTACGCGTTATGAGCTGGCGCCGGAAGCCGGTACCCGGGTACGTTCTATTTCAAACCTTGTTGATGATATTTCCCTGAATCTCGCGACATCAGGTGTCCGGATAGAATCACCGATTCCCGGAAAATCAGCCGTCGGAATTGAAGTTCCGAATAAAAACGTAGCGACGGTTTATGTCCGCGACCTCATTGAGAGCGAGGCTTTCCGACGGGCACAGAGCAGGCTGACCACGTGTCTCGGCATGGACGTCGC
>CAKTAA010000135.1 GCA_934526185.1 uncultured Eubacteriales bacterium
TGAGGAACGGTATATGAATTTAAAAATTTCTCCCTCTCCCCTGCGCGGAACGGTCCGAACGGTAGCCTCAAAATCGCAGATGCATAGAATGCTTATCTGCGCATCACTTTCCCGGACGCCAACAAAAATTTTCTGCAACACTACCTCCGCGGATATTCAGGCTACCATATCCTGTCTGTGTGCATTGGGTGCAGACATCAGCCAAATTTCTTCCACTGAATATTCTGTGAAGCCTATACCGCAGGAAAATGGAGTTTATCTGCCAAACCGCGGTGCTGTTCTGGACTGCGGGGAAAGTGGCTCAACTCTACGCTTTCTGATTCCAGTTGCCGCCGCCCTTGGAGCAGACGTTACCTTTTCCGGCAGAGGCAGGCTCCCATACCGCCCGCTGAGTCCGCTGACAGAAGCACTCTCTGGACACGGTGCTTTCTTTTCCGCCACGTCCGGACTGCCTCTTTCGATAAAAGGCAAGCTGCAAAGCGGTAAATATAAAATTCCCGGTCACATCAGCTCCCAATTTGTCAGCGGCTTGCTCTTTGCGCTTCCTCTACTTTCCGCTCCCTCCGAAGTCAATCTGACTTCTCCGGCATCCTCGCGTCCCTATATTGATTTAACCCTTGATGCACTGCAAAAAAGCAACGTCTCTGTTTTCAATAAAACTGATTTCTATTCCATTTCACCGGCATCAGAATACCGTACGCCGGATAGCATCTCTATAGAGGGCGATTGGTCGAACGCGGCATTCTGGATCGTATCCGGGGTTTTACATGACGGAGTTGTATGCTCCGGCATTTCCCGAAATTCTCTGCAGGGGGACAGAAAAATTGTCGATATTCTATGCGAATTCGGCGCTCATTTTACGTATCGGAAGAATTGCGTCATGCCGCATGCGTCAGAGATACACGGCATCTCCGTTGATGCCTCCGATATACCGGATCTTGTTCCCATCCTTGCTGTAGCTGCCGCTTATGCCGAAGGTGTGACAATCATTCATCACGCGCAGCGGCTTCGGGATAAGGAGAGCGACCGTCTGGCTTCCACCGCCGCGTTTCTCGGTAAAATGGGAGCAAATATACGGGAAACTGCAGACGGTCTGGTGATTAACGGCGGAACGCCGCTGCACGGCGGAATCATTTCCTCTGCAAATGATCATCGGATTGCGATGGCAGCGGCCATCGCTGCCACCAAAGCACAAAGTCCTCTGATCATCAAGGGAGCTGAAGCCGTCGAAAAATCCTATCCTCACTTTTTCGATGACCTTGCCATGCTCGGAGGCAAAGCAGAGCTTTTAGAGGAGGGATGAGCTGTCATTCAAATTTCAGCAAATTGAATAAAAATGATTTTCTTCTTAGCTCATGGAGTTCACAGACTGAAGGAGAAGCAGAAAGGAATTATCTATGGCATCCATGTTCGGCAGACAACTTAAAATATCAGTATTCGGTCAGTCGCACTCTGAGGGAATCGGCGTCGTTGCTGATGGCTTTCCAGCAGGATTCCGCATTGATCGCAGCCGTTTATCCGAGTTTATGGCGAGGCGCGCTCCCGGGCGTTCCCCACTCGCAACTCCCAGAAAGGAGGCAGACGAACTGCATATTTTATCCGGCCTTGTGGAGGACGTAACCTGCGGTGCACCCTTCTGTGCCGTAATTCACAATACGGATACACGTTCCGGCGATTATCGCGATATTCAGCGAGTGCCGCGTCCGGCTCATGCGGATTTCACTGCACAGCAAAAATTCCACGGATTTCAGGATGTAAGAGGCGGCGGGCATTTTTCCGGCCGTCTGACCGCACCGCTGACCGCCGCAGGCGGTATTGCCGTGCAAATGCTGGAATCACAGGGAATCTGTATCGGCGCCCATATTTCCTCGATTGCAGATGTACACGACCGGAATTTTGATCCGGTAAAGGTATCTCCTGCGGATTTTGAAAATTTGAGATTGAAGCCTATTCCCTGCCTGAGCGATGAAGCCTCCGCCAGAATGCAGCAGTCCATTTTGCTGGCTCGTTCTGAGGCGGATTCCGTCGGAGGAACGATCGAATGCGCTGTAACAGGCATGCCCCCGGGACTCGGCAGTCCTATGTTTGACGGTCTTGAAAACAGAATCGCCGCTGCGATTTTCAGCATTCCTGCTGTTAAGGGCATTGAGTTCGGCAGCGGATTTGCAGGGACCGAGATGCGCGGTTCGGAAAACAATGACGCATTCACAACCGACCAAACCGGAAAAATCCAAACAGTAACCAATCATCACGGCGGCATACTCGGAGGTATCAGTTCAGGAATGCCTGTTCTTTTCCGCATTGCGATGAAACCGACGCCTTCCATTGGAAAACAGCAGCAGAGTGTAGATATGGCTTCAAAACAAGCGGCTCTCCTGTCAATCGGCGGCAGACACGATCCCTGCGTCGTTTTGCGCGCAGTGGTCTGCGTAGAAGCCGTAACCGCCCTCACGCTTTTAGATATACTGCTATCTGAAGATTATTGGAAAACACCTGAGATTTTCTGATTTTTACAGCCACAACCTCTCAGCATAGCCGTAAATTGTTAAATAATCTTTCCTATATTTAGTGTTATTGTTCTTTTATTTCACAGAAAGGATGCTTTCGTGATGCGAAAGCTATGGTCATTCAAATGGAACTGCAGGACTACCGAAAGCAAATTGATGAAATTGACAACGATCTCGTCAGACTTTTTTTGAAAAGGCTGGACATTTCATCGAAAATTGCATCATATAAAAATGAACATCAATTGCCCGTCTTTGATGCAGAACGGGAACGTCAATTGCTCAACAGGGTGTCCGATATGGCTGGCGAGAACAACGAAACCTATGTACGCCTCCTATATACAACGCTGATGGGACTCAGTCGCGCCAAGCAGATAAAACAACTCCACAATTATACCGATTCGCCCTTAGCAGTACAAATAAAGAAGGCTATTGAAAATACGCCGCGCCTTTTTCCGGAACGTGCGGTCGTAGCGTGTCAAGGAGTCGAAGGAGCATATTCTCAGCAAGCCTGCGATAAACTTTTCAACCTGCCCAATATTATTTACTGCAGCAGCTTTGACGGTGTCTGCCGTGCTGTTGAAAACGGACTGTGCCGTTACGGTATTCTCCCTCTTGAGAATACAACAGCGGGATCGGTCAATCAGGTGTATACCTTAATGACGCAATACCGTTTCAGTATCGTGCGCAGCACGCGGCTGAAAATATCGCATGCCCTTCTCGTCAAAAAAGGAACACGGCTTGAGGATATCCGGGAAATCTACTCGCATCAGCAGGCAATCTCACAGTGTTCGAATTTCCTGCAAACGCTTCCCAACGCCAGAGTAATCCCCTGTGAAAATACAGCGATTGCCGCCAAAAGAACCGCCTCCTCTGCCAACATCGGAACAGCGGCTATCGCCTCGCCCTCCTGCGCTGCGCTATACGGTCTGGATTGTATTGCTTCTTCCATTCAGGACAACGGAGGTAATTTTACGCGGTTTATTTGCATCTCAAAAGAAACCGAAATATACCCCGGAAGTGACAAAACGAGCATTATGCTAAGAGTTCCGCACAAACCCGGTGCACTGTTTCAGGTGCTGTCCAGATTTTATGAGCTGGGGATCAACATTACTAAGCTTGAAAGCCGCCCGATTCCCGACAGTGATTTCGAATTTACCTTTTACTTCGATATGGCCACGCCGGTATACACTCCCGCGCTGATTCAGCTTCTCTGTGAACTGGAAGCAGAGACGGAGGGCTTCTGTTATCTCGGCAGTTACCAGGAAACCGTTTAAATTGGGAAGGGAATCACAAATGAATGTACAGAATCTTTCTTACGGACTTCTCGGTGAGAAGCTTGCACACAGCTATTCACCGCAAATCCATGGGCTGCTTGGTTCGTATCCTTACCGCCTTTTTCCCGTTCCGAAACAGGAGCTTGACCGCTTCTTAAATCAACGGAAATTTTTGGGCCTGAATGTGACCATTCCATACAAAGAGGCCGTTATTCCCTATTGCAGTACACTCTCACCTGCCGCACGCGAAATTGGAGCTGTCAATACAATTACACTTGACGACGAGGGCCTGCTTCACGGATATAATACAGACGCATTCGGCTTCACTTATCTTTGCAGGCGATCCGGTATAGCCGTTGCCGGCCGAAAGGTGCTGGTACTGGGCAGCGGCGGAGCTTCAAAAACCGTGTGCGCAGTTTTAAAGCAGATGAAAGCGGGAGAAATTGTTGTTATTTCCCGAAAAGGAAACAACACCTATGATACGTTGTTTCATCATGTGGACGCAGAAGTCATCGTTAACACAACACCGGTCGGAATGTATCCGAATAACGGCTCCGCTCCCTTAAATCTCAGAATATTTCCACGTCTGAAGGGCGTAATCGATTTGATCTACAACCCTTTAAAAACCGCCCTGCTGCTTGATGCAGAGGAAATCGGTGTTCCTTTCGCAAACGGTCTTCTCATGCTCACAGCGCAGGCTGCACAAGCCAGTGAACTGTTTGCAAAAACAAAGCTTTCTGACGATACCATAGACTGCGTAACCCGTCGTGTGGAAAGCACCAATCGAAATATCATTCTGGTTGGAATGCCCGGCAGCGGCAAAACAACAATCGGACGGCTGCTGTCCGAGACACTCGGCAGAAAACACGAGGATACGGACGATATCATTGAACATCTATCTGCCCGGCGCACGGCTGAGCTTCTGAAATCAGAAGGTGAGAACAAATTTCGGGAGTTGGAAGCCCGGGTGGTTGCCATGGTATGTGCCAAAAGCGGTCTTATCATTTCAACGGGCGGCGGCGCTCCCCTGCGGGATGAAAACCAGCGCGCCATGCGTCAAAACGGTACTGTGATCTTTCTCTCACGCTGTACGGATAAGCTCGACCGTAGCGGCCGCCCCTTATCCTGTTCAACGGAAGCACTTAAGCTTATGTATTCGCAAAGGCTTCCGATTTATAGGGCTGTATCGGACTTTGAAATAGAGAATGATGGTCTTCCGGAGGATACGGTCTGTCAAATTCGCAGGCAGCTTTGCATATAAGATGCTCTCTTGCCAACGAAAACGTCAAATCACACGACAATCTATTTTCTAATTCATGGATTTATGATACATTTTTAGAAATAGAAACACGCCTCTTGCCAAATAAATTGTTATATGCTATAATGAATTTAGTTTTTTATTTCTGTGCATGCTGCAATTTTATTTTGCAACGGAAGTGTTTCAATAATAGAATCGAAAGTGAGGAAACATGACGTTTAAAAAATACATAAAAATTTGGGGCGTAAAAATGCATGATGTATGGACAAAGCATCCATTTCTGTCGCTTCTGCCATGGGCATTTTTACTGAATTTGCTGATGGAAAGTCTCAGCAGACGCT
>CAKTAA010000136.1 GCA_934526185.1 uncultured Eubacteriales bacterium
GGTCTAATAAATGACAAACAAGTTGTTCTTGAAGAGATAGGATCAAATACACTATTTCTTAAAATTAAGTAAAGTAATGTTCTCATTAACCAATAATCATAGATAGAGATTGACATATAATCGGTGTCATTGTCGTAGCGTACAATCTGTAAATGCACTTTGTTTCTTATTCGCTTTAAACCCTTTAATAACGGGAATGCTTGATGGTTCAAATTTAAAAGCTTTTTCTCTTGAACTTTATTGATTAGAAATTCGAAATCCATTTCAGCTTCTATCGGTTTTGCCAACTCGATACTTTGTGTAATGATGTACTTCTTCTTGACATCGTTTTCTTTGAAAACATTCGTGTGAACGGGGGCTTCTTGACTCCAAGCTTCCTTCTTTTGATATCCATTGCTTTTTACTAAATGCAAAAGTATCGCTTCTATAATCCCCATTGCTGTAACAATATACGATTTTTTCACCAAAGTATCAACGATATTATGAAGATGTAACTCCTCAATTTCGATTTGAAGAAATTGTAAATATTGTAGTGAATATGCTATATTTTTTCGAACTTCTTTTCCTAACCATCTAAAAGCTCCCCGAGACAATTCTTTTTCAAAGCAACCAACCGAAGTTGGGTGCCATCTGTCGTAATAGTTAATTTCGTTATTTTTTTCGAGAATACTTTCAATTTCGGTCATATCTTTTGGTCTTGCTTTTGTCCCCATACCATAGCACCTTTTCCTGTATTATTTTTCTGGGATGAATTCCATAATATCATCTATGCGGCAGTTTGGAGTAGCACAAATTTTGCCGAGTAATTCCAACTCGTATCCCTCATTATTTACTGTCGCACTATCGCCACAATATTGTATATAACGCTCTAAATCAAATTCACCATCACGCAAGCGATGAGGTGGTCGCTCATACGGAGCGCCAATGGCAATCTGTCGTTAAAACTCCAAATTCTTAATATTGGAATCTGCATCAAAAAACATAATATAGTAAATCGGTATATACGTTATCTTTCCGTTTTGTGTGACGTTTCTTTCGTTAGATACAACGAATGCTTTTTTGATATGATAATCTTCGTTTTGAACAAATGCATTCAATGCGCTATGCACGGTATAGTCTTTACCGGACTTTACTTCAATCGGCACGGCGGACAGACTGTCATAATCATCAATAAGATAATCGACCTCGCCCTTGCTGCGATTGTCATAATAAAAGAGTTTATGACCGTGAGCGATTAATTCACTTGCGACAACCGATTCATATACCGAGCCTAAATTGATACTCTTCACATCATCGAGAACGGCACGGATATTTGTTCTGTAAAGAATATTCGTAAGAAGTCCAACGTCATTCAGATACAATTTCAGCAAGTTCTTTCCGCTGTTCTCAATTAACGGGAAGGTAGGGGTTGAAATTGCTTTTACATCAAGTGCAATCCCTGCATTAATAAGATAATCAAATTCATCGGCATAATCCGAAGAACGTTTTCCTCTGATATTTTCGATATTCTGGATTACCAAACGCTTTTTCTTGTTTTCAAGATTTGACGGTATCATATCGTATATTCTACGAATTTTCAGTTTTCTATCCTCGTCATATTTTGAAGCATCCATACCGTAATAATTATGGATTTCTGTCTGGATATTGCGAACGGCAACAATGTTCTTATCTCTTGTATAAGAGTTGATTGCATCGGGAAGACCGCCTACAAGCAAATATTTCTTGAACAGATCCATAACCTTGCTGTGAGTTGCTTCGTCAAGGCTTTCTCTTGCCTCAAACTTTTTGCGCATTGCATTGATCGCATAATTGTTAAAACCCTGACTTAACAAAAACTCTTCAAAGTCAAGCGGATACATTCTCTTAACCTCAATGCTACCCATAGGGATTGATTCGGTTTCGGCAAGAGTAACACCAAGCAATGAACCGCTTGCAATATAAGTAAATTTATCATCACGTTTCAAGAATTTGAGCAGAGTGAGCAAATGCGGATATGCTTGTATCTCGTCGATAAAGATAATGGTATTATCCTTTTTTTCCATTTTCTCACCGGCAATCATGCTTACCTGCAAATAAAAATCCTCGACCGTTTTTACGTTACTGAAATGACGGTCTTTTAGAGAATCCTCAAGCATATTGATTTCAATATAGTTCTTGAAAAGCTTTTCAGCTGTATATTTGATGATATAGGTTTTACCGATCTGTCTTGCACCGTCAATAACCAAAATCTTATTAGAATCGGAACGTAAGTGGTTTTCGATATAGGATTGTATCTTTCTAAAAAGCATAATTTTACCTCCCGCTTTCTATATCATACACATTTCTATATAATTTTATAAGTGAATTTCACACTTTTCAATAAGATTATACACCAAAAACTCACACAAGTCAATAGAAATGGGCTGTCCAAAAACGCACTTTTCAAAAAAATGTAGCGTTGGGATGATGAAAAGAGGTTGCGCATACTTTTTATGCGCAACCTCTTTTACATAAACTTGAACAGTTTTATATTTGGTGGTATAATGATATTAACTTAAAATGTCGAGGTGATTTTAGTGGATAATATGGAATAGTTCAAAATCTTAATGGCAATGGATGCTCATTATATGCCTGATGAATATGACGGAGATATTTATCACTATACCTCGCCAAACGGATTTCAATCAATCTTATTTTCTGACAAATACGACGTAACTCTTTGGGCAAGCCGTTACGATTGCTTAAATGACACTTCCGAAGGAACTGTTGCGGTCGAAATGTTAATTGAAACAGCTAAAGATTTGCTACGTCGTAATGAAATTAGCAAAGAATTATATGAATTGTTTATTGCAATAAAACCCGCACGCACAATCCCGTTATATCGTGATGTTAATGGCGATTTGAAAATGATACGTGTAGAATGTAACCGTTATATATGCTCTTTTTCTAAAAACAGTGATTCATTAGCAATGTGGAATTATTATTCAAAAGGAAATAAGTATGAAGGGTTTAATATCGGTTTTTACTCCAAAGGCATTAAAGATACTTTGAAAAATTCGCTACTCAGCATAGAGGCAGCCGTTCATATTTATCCAGTTGTATATGACAAAGCCAAGCAACAAAAACTAATTGAAAGAATGCTTTTAAAACTTAAAGATTTTTATTCCGAAGAAAATATTCCACGTATCCGTGCTATTGTATCTACAAGGCTTTTGGAATGGGCTCTTGTATTAAAAAAGGACTATTTTCAACACGAAGAGGAAGTAAGAGTGATAATTGATCTTGCCAAAAGAGAAAAACAAATTCCTGTTCTACACAGAATAAATGCTGGATATGTTATTCCTTACATAGAAATGAAATTAGACCAAGATGATGTATCACACGTTACTTTTGGCCCCTTGCAAGGAGACAAATCACAAATTGAACAACAAACAAAAATCATGGACGTTATGTTAAAATCGAAAGGTTTTGCCCTTGCTCGTGTTGGATACTCAAAAATTCCTATTCCGTATTAAGTGTAACAACTCCGTTTACAAATTATTTTGTAAGCGGAGTTGTTTTGTGTTGCTGCTTCTATTTGTTGTTTTCCTTAAAGAACTTTTGCAAGAGTTTAATATGTTTATCGGACATATTTGAGATGGTGTAGGCGTAGGAGCAATAGAAATCGATAAGCCACTCTTTTGCGATGATTTTTGTGGTTTGGGTATTGACGGACTTCAGGTGGCATTGGCGGAGCCAGCGTTCGACTGAGTTATCGGTATAGCCTGTTGTAACGATGACTTGCGGCACGGTAAGTGCATCGGGGACGGATTCGAATTCCTGTTCAAGCCACGGGCGGAAGTCTGACGGCAGAGAGGAAGGAAATCCTGTTTTGCGCGGTCGGGGTTTATTATACTTAACCGTTGAAAATTCGGCGTAGGGTGTAACATATTTCTCCGGGTGTTTTGTCGAGTCCTCTATGTAGGTAAGCAGGTCTTCTTTTAGCACGGTATATTTTCGTGTTCTCTTGCCTGTGTTCTGACATTTGATGAAGCCATTATTGAGCATCCATGCACACTTGCGTTTACTGATATGCAAGGCGCACCGCACTTGTTCGCCCGACAGCACTTGCGGTAAGCTGCTCAGCATTTCTTATCACCTCGTATCGTATAGCGTTTGCCTTTGTCGTTGGTAGTCCTAACGAGGTAATCAATGAGCGCATCTTTGGTGAAGATATAACCGCCCTTGTATGTATAGGATTCGATCTCACCGTTTTTCAGTGCGGCGTAGATTGTGTTCTTGCCGACGGGTGACCATCGAGCTGCTTTCATCGGGGTTAAGATATCGGGGCATTTCTTGAGCATCTTTTGGTATGCTTCTCTTTGTTTTTCTTGGTTCATTTTCAATCTCCTTTAAGATATTCGCCCGAGAATAGCCAAAGGAGTTTTTACTGTTTTCTCGCATCCATCTCGCAAATTTCTCGCAAAAAATCATTGGTTTTTCAATTTCTCGCAGAATGTGGCGTACCGGATGCAGCTTTCGGGGACGGAGAGGGGCGGTGCGGAAGATACTGCCTTTTGCTCGAAATCAGTTAGGGAGCAATCGCACACGGGTTCGAATCCCACCGCTTCCGCCAATTCTGCGTTTTTACCGCACTTTAAGCCATAAAGCAGCAATATTTTACGGCTCAAATGTGTATACTGATACGAATAAAAGATGTCCCGCGCTATTACGAAAACGGAAGTACGGTATGGTTTATTTGATGGGAGATTTCACGGAAAGCCGGATAAAATTCTGAAAATTTGCGAAAAAGTTAATCCTACAGAGGAAGATGTTATTATCATCCTTAGCGATGCCGTGCTCAATTTTTATTTGAATGAATGTGGCCGACTGGCAGAGCAATTTTTGTCTTATATCAAGCCAATTTTTTTCTGTATTCACGGCAACAACGATGCGTGTCCTGCAACTATCCCGTTATATAAGCTGATAGATTACCGCGATGAACAGGTGTGAGGTGAGGATGAATTTCCGAAGCTGCTGTTTGCCAAGGACGGAAATATTTATGATTTTGATGGAAAGAAATGCATCGTGCTCGGCGGTGCGTACAGCGTGGATAAAAAGATACGCTTGCTTCGCGGCTACGGTTTTGTGGGCGGATGAGAAGCCGTCGGATGAAATAAAAAAGGCAGTTGCAGCAGCACAAGATTGATGTAGTGTTGTCGCAACCTGCCCTTTCCGGTATGAACCTGTCGAGCTCCTGTCCGGTATTGACGGAGCCGATGTTGATACAATTACAGAAGAATGGCTTGATAAAATCGAACAGCGTTCTGATTATGATGTATGGTACTGCGG
>CAKTAA010000137.1 GCA_934526185.1 uncultured Eubacteriales bacterium
GAGACTCGTTTTATTTTTCACGCGATTCATAGCATTCTGATAAACAAAATATATCCTTGACAAATCTCGTCTCAAAAATCAATTGTAGAAAAATACGCAAAGGAAAACGGATTTAAGAATACCAAGTTTTTCGTAGATGACGGATATTCTGGTGTAAGTTTCACAAGACCAGCTTTTATGGAACTGATGGAACTTGCCGAAGCAGAAATGGTTGAAACAATCATCGTCAAAGTCCATTCAAGGCTTGGACGAAACCGCCTTGTTATCGGTCAGCTTCTAGAAGAAGATTTTGTGCGTTTAAATGTTCGGTATATCGCGATTATGGATAACATTGACACGAAAGACGGACTGAGTGATTTTCTTCCTGTGCAGGATTGGTTTAATGAAATGCACGCTAAAAACACCTCAAAGAAAGTGCGTGCGGTATTCCAAAACAAAGGTATGTCGGGCAAGCCATTAACAACAGTTATTCCATACGGCTACAAGAAAAATGAATCTAACCCTGATGAATGGCTTGTTGACGAGGAAGCAGCTGAGGTTGTGCGAAAAATATTCAATCTATGCGTTGCGGGTTACGGTCCGACGCAAATCGCAAATCAACTTTCCTCGGAGAGTATTCCCACGCCGACTGAATATTGGCAATCACAGGGCAGAAAGACATCGGCATTACCTGCTGTTCCACATAAATGGGCTGCAAGGACGGTTGCAGATATTCTTAAAAGACAGGAATATATCGGTGATACAGTAAATTTTCGTTCTACTACACGCTCATTTAAAGATAAAACAAAAATTGAACGACCACGAGAAGAATGGAAAATCTTTGAGGATACCCACGAAGCTATTATTGACAGGGAAACTTGGGAGCTTGTGCAGACACTTCGGGCAAACAAACGCAGACCAAACCGCACAGGCGAGGTCAGTATGTTTTCGGGATTGCTTTACTGTGGGGATTGCGGCGAAAAGCTGTATTACAGCGTGACGAATAATTATAGTCGAGAGCAGGCATATTTCTTCTGTTCCAACTACCGCAAGAATACGGTAAACTGTACTGCCCATTATATCCGAGAGAAAGTAGTCTATGCCTTGGTGATTGAAAGTCTACGGCGTGTTTTGTTTTATGTACAGGCATTTGAAAAGCAATTCGTACAGGAACAGCTTGATAAATCAAGTGAAGAACAGAAAAAGGAGCTTGCCAAGAAACGCCGAGAGCTTGCGAAATCCGAAAAGCGTATTTCAGAATTAGATGTTTTATTTCAGCGGATTTATGAGGACAATGTATCGGGTAAATTGACTGACGAGCGTTTTGCGATAATGTCGGCAAACTATGAAGCAGAGCAGAAATCGCTCAAGGAAGTGGTTGCTATGCTGCGTAATGAAATTGAAGCACAGGACGATAAAACCGCAAATGTGCTTGCGTTTGTGGAAAAGGTTAAGCGATACACAGAAATCAAAGAACTTACGCCTGCCATAGTCAATGAGTTTATCGACTACATTATGGTTTCAAAAAAGCAGGTCATAGACGGCAAAACCGTATATCCGATTGACATTTACTACAACGGTGTTGGCATCATTACAGCCCCATCTGCTGAAGAATATGAAGAAATGTTCCAAGAACGCTTAAAACAAAAGCGTGCAAAGGAACAAAAAACGGCATAGCCACGAATGACTATACCGTAATTTATCAGAGCCGCCCTCGTCCCCTTCACTTCCTTATGTGAAGGGGACGAAGCGGTTGCGCTTCAGAGCGGCGTTGTCCTGCAAATTTAATATGCTTTCTTCCGGAGCGCTACGAATGCTGTTCCGCCCATAAGAATTGCGGCAATTGCAAAGTCGATTATGGAATTGTCGCCTGTCGGCTGGTTCTGTTCGGGATCTGTCGGAGCGGGATCGCTTCCTTCACCGGAGACAGTTCCAACTTTGATGTCGTCGAAATAAACGATATCCTGAGCGGCGATTCTTTCCTCCGTTTCGTCCGTGATTTCATTGTATCCGTGCTCGTCGATGCGAAGCGTCGTAATTCCGTTCATCGTCTCGTGATAAGTATAGGTGCCAACGACCTCGTTATTCAGAACGATGGTATACTCATTTGTACCCAGCTTGAAAACTGCGGTCAGAACGTAATCCGTATTGGCTTCCAGTCCGGTCTTGACCACCTGCAGCGTATCGGCCGCCGCGCCGCCGTTCCGCGCCAGAATGGAAGGCGCTTCGGTACCGTCATCCGGATTGTTGCGCACGGCGAAAATATTTGTGGTTCCCTCGCCCCAGCCGGCCGGATCCGTCGTTGCGGTTCCCAGCATTACCGTAAAGCCGTAGGTTCCGAGCTTTTCAAAACGGAACGCAATCGATACCGCGATTTCGTCCGCCTCGCCGTATTCGGTAGACAGCGTAAAGAAACGAATGTTTGTGGTTGCGGTACCGCTGAAGCCCTCGCGGACCAGACGCAGGGAATTCGTACCGCCGACCTTGTCGGCTACGATCTGGCCGCCCTGCTCGTGATCCTCCATGCCGCCGTAAACCGCGCCCTTAAAGCCCTCGGGCTTTCCATCCGGATTCTGTTCTTCATTGAACAGCACGTCGCCGGCCTCATAGGCGTTGAAATCTTCATCTAAAATCGTCGCATTAATCGTCTTGTCCCATGCAGCCGCGGAAGCGGGCAGCAGGGCAAGAGCGGCAAGTACGGCGACAGCTAAAATCATACCTAAAACCCTTTTCACCTGAAAAACCTCCAAATAATAAAATATAATAAGACTATGGGGATAGTAATATATTTGAAATAAAATGTCAATATCTAAAATGTTAAAAGCGGGATAATTGTGTTTTTATACATTTCATGTTACAATACCCGTGTTAATCTGAAAATGGTTACCGCTGAGATTGCGATATATGGGGTGAACTGTTATATGATGCAGCTGAAAAGAAAATTCGGGGATCGCTATGACGGATACAGGGTAAAAAAGGTAGACCCTTTTTTTCTGCTGATTCCGCATATCATGCCTGACCGTGTCGACAGTCAGGTGTATTTTTCCGACGAGATCGAAATCACGGCTCTGGAAAAATTTGTAAGAGAACACGGAGAAACGGATCTTCCGGGGCTTAAAATGTACCATGTAATGATAGCGGCAATGATCCGTCTGATTTCTCAGAAGCCGTATCTTAACCGCTTTGTAATGCGCGGAAAAATTTTTGCACGGAATTATATTACAATCTCCATGTCAATCAAGCGGGGAAAGGGCGAAGATGCCTTGACGACGGTGGTCAAGCCGCGTTTCGAGCCGGAGGACACGTTAGCCGACGTGGTTAGAAAGTTCAACGAGGCGGTTGAAGAAAACAGGAAGACCGAAACGGAAAACGATACGGACAATACCGCTACGATTGTCGGAAGGCTTCCTGCTTGGCTTGTCCGCTGGTTCGTAGCATTCATGTTTTTTCTGGATAAACGCGGGCGTCTGCCCAGGGCTATCAACCACGCCAGCCCTTTTCATACAAGCATGTTTCTGACAAATATGGGATCTCTGGGAATCCGGCCGATTTACCATCATATTTATGAATTCGGAACGACCTCCGTGTTTGTGGGAATGGGCAAGAAGGAAACGATATATGAAACGAAATCTGACGGCAGCATCGTAAAACGCCGCAAAATGGGGATCAAGGTTGTTGCCGACGAACGCATCTGCGACGGAAATTATTATGCAACTTCAATGCGGTCTCTCGCGCGGTATCTGCACAATCCGGAACGCCTCCTGGTGCCTCCGGAGACGGTTGTGCTGGATGACGGAATCGATATGAAAGGCCGTATCTGAATGCCGGCTTTTACTATAGAAGAAATGACGGAGAATTCCGCTGCGCAGATCGCGTCCTGGAAATATCCTCCGCCTTATGAGCTCTACAGCTTCGGCGGCAATGCCGCAGAGCGGGAAGAGCTTCTGAACGGGCTGCATTTTGCAGCTTATCAAGCTTCGCTCGGCGAAGAACCGTGCGGCTTTATCGCTCTGGGCTGGTCGGCGCAGATTCAGGATCCCGGCCTGCGAAAAATCTACGACGATGAAGCGTATACGGATATTGCCTTCGGCCTGCGGCCGGATTTATGCGGCCGGGGATACGGAGCGATCTTTGTGCAAAGCGCCGTGGATTTTATACGCTCTCTTTTCCCGGAAGACGGCATCCGCCTGACGGTAGCCTGCGAAAACAAACGGGCCTGCCGTCTTTATGAGAAGCTGGGCTTTCGCGAAATCTATTCGTTTGAAACGCGCTGCGTGGAAGCCGTCCAAGGACGGCCGCTTTCCATGAAAATTATGATCCTTTAGTCGAGGTTAAAAAATTTCAGCGCGTTGCCGGACAGGATCTTTTGACGTTCTTCCGGAGTGAGCGGCAGCCGATTAAACCGTTCCAACTCATCCTTGTGACGCCACATCGGAGAGTCGGTCCCGAAAAACACCCTGTCCGTTCCGTGCTGGCGGATAATTTCTGCGGCCCGCTCCGGCGAAAGGAACATCAAAGCACTGCTGGTATCTATATAAAGTCTCGGATGACCAAGGTAAACGCTGACCTCGTCCCAGCAGCGGTATCCTCCGAGATGCGCGCCGATGGCAATCAGCTTCGGAAACTTTTCCAAGACTCTGTAAAGACGGACGGGCTTGGAAAATTCATACCGGTCGTCTCCCGTATGAAACAGGATCGGCAGACGTCCTTGCGCCGCTTCGTAAATCGGATATGCCGCCTCGTCATCAATATTGAATTTCTGAAAATCTGGATGCAGCTTGATTCCTCTCAGATTCATGGCCAGCATTCTGTCGATTTCGCCTTCGATATCCTCATATTCCGGATGAAGAGAGCCGAATCCGATAAATTCCGGATGCGCCGTTTGCTCTGCCGCGATAAAATGATTGATCGACTGTACCTGATGGGCGGTTGTAGCCGTAGAGCTTACCAGATATTTTTCCACTCCGATCGTCTTTCCGTCTTCCAATAAATATTCCGGCGTTCCCCTGATCTGCATTTTGATTCCGTAAAAATCTCCGATTGCCCCGACGGCCTTCTCTGAAATCTTCATGGGGAAAATATGCGCATGCATGTTGATAATCCGTTCCGCTGCCATTTTCACAACCTCCCTGAAAAGCGGCGGCAAACCGCTAACTGTTTCAGTATAGCAAAATGGACGGCTTCCTTCAATAC
>CAKTAA010000138.1 GCA_934526185.1 uncultured Eubacteriales bacterium
TTACCCCTTTGCGGAATAAAAAAACCATAGCTGCGCCCATAGCGGTACAGAGGAAGGTGAATCCCGTCCCGATCAAGGCCAGCCATGCGGGATGCAATCCTTGCATGGACGTCCTCCTTTTCCGACTCCCGATATATGGATTATAATCACGAGAATCGTTATTATGATTATAGAGGAGGAACGTTTGAAATGCAATGGAATTTTTCGCAGGCCCTCCCATCTGGTTCCATCGGAGGGAGGTTTCTACTTTTACCGGTTGGAATTGGGCACAGCGGCCAAGGAACCCTTTTTGTATTTCATCCTGGTGGCCATGCCGCCGCGGATATGCCGCTGCGCTTTGTTTACCTCTAGCACATTTTTTACTTCCCGATAGAGCTGTGGATCGACATATTTTAAACGCTGGGCGACATCTTTATGTACCGTGCTTTTGCTGACGCCAAACTTTTTGGCTGCTTTTCGGACTGTGGCCTTGTTTTCGATGATATATTCGCCGAGCTCGACAGCGCGCTCTTCAACGATGCCTTTCATGGTACGCCCCCCTGTTCTAGTTAGGGCATGTTCAGATTGCAAGCTCAAGACATGGAAAACGGTGCGGTTTTCGCTTGAACGCGCCCTATGCTACCAAATATATGTGGGGGGACCCGAGAATATGAAGGGGCCGTCCTCTGGCGGTTGTTCTGGGGTGCGGCCTATGATATAATTCTAAAGAATGAGCTTTACTGTTGGAGGGACAAAGAATGGATGCCCCAAAGGTCAGTGTGATTGTACCGGTTTACAACTGTGAGGACTATATTGCAAGGTGCATACAGTCCCTATTGGCGCAGACATTACGCGAAATAGAAATTATCGCGATCGACGATGGGTCAACGGACAAATCGGGTGCGATATTGGATCGATATGCTGAAAAAGACCAACGCCTTCGCGTATTTCATCAGAAAAACGGCGGGGTGTCCGCAGCACGGAATAAGGGGCTTCAATACGCGCAAGGAACCTATATCGGTTTTGTGGATGGGGACGACTATGTAGAACCTGATATGTACCAAGAGCTCTTGGCCGCTGTCGATCATCGGGCAGAAGTCGCGATATGTGGTTACGACCTGCAATTTGTTGGACATCGGGAAACTCGGCCATGTCAAGGGGCGCCCCTGATCCGAATCACATCTCCATCGGATTTTTATATGCAATATTTTTGGAAGTCTCCAAATCTGTGGGATAAAATTTATTGCAGGCAGATGATCGAGCAAAGGCGGGTATCTTTTTCCGGTGATGTTGGAGAGGATCTTTTGTTTAACCTGGAACTGCTCCCCCATTTAAAGACCGCAGCGATTGTACAAAAGGTTTTATATCACTATGTACAGAGAAAAAACTCTATTATTCACAGAGGTAATTGGAAAATCCTGCGGCAAGGAGATCTTTTCGAAAACTATCTTGTGAAGTTCTGTGGGAAAGCATCTATGGAAGAGGAGCAGAGCCCTCTACTTTATATTTCTTTCTTCTCGGTGTTAACGGGTTATTTGTGCTCTGCGAAGACAGCTTCGAGGCCATTTGGCTCTCTAAAACATCATATTTATAAATTGACTTGGGACACACAATTATGTGCGATTTGCGAAAAAGCCATGCAGAGTGGGGAGTTGTATAAACTGAGAAAGAAATGTTTGATCACGCCAGCGTTTTACCAGATCGAAAAGTGGCTTTGTTTTTTGCTGAAGCACCGGATGGTCCGTGCTTCTTCAGCGGTTATTTGGATGATAAGCCGGTTGTATGTAAAAAGTCACTTGGAGGATGAAACAATACTTTTCGCATAGTGATCAAAAGGACTCGGTTGACGGCAAAGACCGATTTACCTCAAGCGTATGCTTCATTTCGGAATGGCAAAATTGATAGGGATTGGTAAATTGTGGGTGTGAAAGGAAGTGGCTATTCGCAGTGAAAACGTTATTATCTATTTGCAGATATTATGGTTTAAAGGGAACAGCCGCAAAAGTTTGGGAAAAATATGTTGTTGACCGAAAGCGTTTTCACACAGACGGGAAGACGGAAGTACCCACTTTTCCACCTTGTCCAGAGAGAGAACTTCCGGTTATAAAAGAGAGGGTTCAACCGTTCTGTATCTATTATTTGGTCCATTATTTTTATCCGAACCGGCAGGGCGGGACGGAGCGCTTTGTATTCAATATGGCGCGGGCCCAACAGGAAAAAGGGCACCGGGTAAAAGTTTTTACTCTGGGTACGGCAGATTGTAACGAGTACCCATTTTCAGTAGGAGATATCCTGTATCGGACCTTCCTCTTTGAAGGGCTTGAAGTGGTAGAGTTTCGCTATCGCAAGACACCTTATGGGTTGTTTTATAAACGCATCGATCCGAATGATCGATCCATGCATCGTTTTGCCATGTATTTTCTGAAGCAGGATTGTCCGGACATGGTGCATTGTGCCTATCCGCAGCCGATGGCGGCGTTTTTGCAGGCGTGTACAGAGCGTGAGATTCCCTATGTTGTGACATTGACGGACTTCAATATTTTCTGCCACTATGCTACAATGGTAGACCGACAGGGACATTTTTGCCCCGGCTGTAAACAGGGACGGCGATGCGCAGCGGTATGCAAAACGAATACGGTTCCGGACTTTTCCCAGCGTTATAGATATGCAGCTCAACTTTTGCAAAAGGCTGCTGCTGTTTCCGTACCCTCCGAATTTGTGGCGTCCGTGGTTCATCAGGAATTTCCGGAGGTTGTGCCATATGTGATCCCGCATGGGATTGCACCCGAATTTTCTTTTTCCCGTGGGCCGGTCAATCGAGTCAAGGCTTTTGCGTATGTAGGCACCTTTTCGGAATTGAAAGGAATCCATATGCTCATTGCTGCTTTCCGACGCCTGTCTGGAGCTTATACATTGGAGCTGTATGGGACAGGAACGGATGCCTATGAACGGCAATTAAAGCAGCTAGCAGGAAACGATCAAAGGGTTCACTTTCGTGGGCCGGTTGCGTTTAAGCGCATGCCGGAGATTTACCGAACACACGATTGTATTGTTGTCCCCTCCCTGTGGTATGAGACGTATAATTTCGTGGTTCGTGAGGCAATCGCTACAGGATGCTTGGTGGTGGCTTCCCAGATGGGGGCAATGCCGGAAGCGATACAAGAGGGGAAGAATGGCTTTCTTTTTAAAGCAGGGGATGAAGACGCACTGCTGAATGCCTTGGAATGCGCCGCTCATTTCTCCGGCGATGGTTTCCCGTCGAGGCAACCGTCTACGATAGAGGAAGCAAGCAAGTATGAAGCGATCTACAGGCAATATGTTCCTATAAAATAATGTATGAGAGATTTGGTGACGATCATGAAGCAGTTTTTAAAAAAGATTCTTCCTCCACCGACTGCTTCCTTCAATCGGGAAGTAGAGCATATCCTTACGGCAATGCAGTCGAATCATCAGGACTTATCCAAAATACATGAAGAAAATGTTAGACTTCAGAGGGAAATTGCTGCGTTAAAGCAAGAAGTATCGGACTTGAAAGGATCGAAAGCACGGCTTACGGAAGAAATACGGTTGCAGACAAATCAAACGAACCGAATGCTTGCAGAGCGCAAAACGGCAGAGGACACGTTGCTGAAGGACCTAAAAGGCAGGCAATCGGAAGTATTGTGGGGCGAAATTTTTCGGGATACCATTGTAAATAGCATTTGGCTGAAAGATAAGAGCTTTTCGCCAGGCCGTTGGGCGGCAGGTTATCCATTTTTATATGCGCTTTATCGTGTTTTGGACGAGGCGCGACCAAAGCGGATTTTGGAACTTGGATTGGGCCAGACGACTCGGATGATCGGCCAATATGCGTCGGCATTTGAAGATGTACAGCATATCGTTATTGAACACGATCCGGAATGGATTGCATTTTTCAAGAGAAGCTTTTCGTTTGGAGAACGTACAACTCTCTTACAATTGCCTCTGGAGGAAAGCGCGTATTTGGAAGATAACAAGGTCCTATCTTATAAGGGGTTTACAGATGCCTTAGAGGGAAAATCATTTGATCTAATTTCGATTGATGGCCCTTTTGGAGGGAATGCAAAAATATACTCGCGTGTGGATGTCTTGCGATTATTCCCGAACTGCCTGATGGACTCTTTTGCTGTGTTGTTGGATGATTTCGATCGTCTGGGAGAACGGCGGACTATGGCGAAAATGGAGCTGAATTTAAAGGATCATGGGATTGCCTATCATGTGGGTAGGTTCGTCGGACAGAAAGAGACGCGGATATTGACCTCAGAAAATTGGAAATTTTTGTGTTCGATGTAAATCGTACAATGATCATTAAGGAGATTTTTTCATGAAACAGAGTTGGGTTAATGTAGCGTTTATCTGTGATAGTGGTTATGTAATTCCTACAGTTGTGGCAATGCATTCGCTGATCCTTAATAAAAATATCAATACGAATTATCACATACATCTAATTGAAACGGATCTAGATCAATCAGCCATTACATTGTTTAAAGAACTGGAATGTGATGATGTGCGTATTCATATCGTTCATGCTTCTGTGGATTCATTAAAAAAGTTGCATACATTTGATAGCCATTCGCATTGTGTAGCTACGGTAGCAGCGTTACTAAAATTCTATCTCCCTACCTTATTGCCAGAATGTGAAAAGGTTTTGTATTTGGATGGAGATATCCTTGTATTAAAAGATTTATTCGACTTATATTCATATGATTTTTCTTTGAATCATGAATTAGCATGCGCTGTTATAGATAGTGGCAGTATATATTATAAGCATAAATATGTGCAGCAAGTTCAACACTATTTTAATTCAGGAGTAATGTTGCTGAACTTGGCGAGAATGAGAAACGAAAGTATCTCGGAAGTATTGGTTCAAAAAAAGCAGGAATTAAATGATTCATCATTAATGGATCAGAATGTGTTTAATTTGGTTTTTGATGGGCAAGTGCACTTGTTATCCATACAATATAATGTCTTATTAGTAAATCTTATACGAGCGAAAAAGAAGTATAAATTAGAGGATATCAATGTTACGTACGGAAGTAATTACTCTAGTTTAGGAGAAATCATAGAATTTGCATCTATTGTTCATTTTTCTTCGAAAGACA
>CAKTAA010000139.1 GCA_934526185.1 uncultured Eubacteriales bacterium
GATATCTACGGCGGATCTGTGGACAACAAGCTCGGCGTCACCTTGTATCTTGAGGATATGGACAAAAAAGCCCATCGAGGGTCGATCAATGTTTCCGGCTGGGTATCTGATTACAATCGTTTAAAATCGGCGAGAAACATTCGAAATGAATTGGCACATTCCCGCAATTCAATGACCGTTGATATCTGCTCGCAAGAGGATATTGATTTTGTTCGTTCTTTCAGAGCAAAAATATTAAATCAGACAGACCCGCTTGCTATGCTGAGAAAGCAATCAGCTCAGCCTCGTTTCTCAACAACGCCGCAACCCAAACGGCAACCTCAACCGATATATACCACTCCGACCAAAAAACCTGTCGGATGCTTTGGTATTGTAGCAGCGTTTTTGATTGTTGTTGCCTGTATTATTGCTTTTTTATTATAGTTTGCCGTCAGCCCAATACCGATACAAAGAGCAAAGGAAGAGCCTCAAGCACATCTTGAGACCATTCCTTTGCTCTTTATCGCTTTCCTGCCCGCCTGTACCCCGCAAACAATTTCTGCAGTTGCACTGTCGTAACTTTCCGCACTACATCCAGCGTGGCAAGGTATCCGATCAGACTTTGTTTGCTGATAAGCACCTTCCCGCCGATCACCGCGCCGAAGATGTTGCCTCTTGCCACATGGCGGTTGAGCGTTCCAACCGTCAAGCCGGTCAGCTCTGCCGCCGGCTTGCTCGGCAAGGCATCCGGGTGTTTTGCCTATTGTTTGGCTATGTACAGGAGGTGGAATTCTATGTATACAGTTAAAGAAGTGGCTGAGTTGCTTGGCGTATCGGTTCACATAGTACGCTATTATGACGACAAGGGGCTGATATTATGAGGGCGACAGTTACGTATCTGTTATATTTTTGTCGCCCTTGTATTTCACTATAAGCAATCAATGGCGACAAGAACTGGGAAACAACACATTCTTTACTGAAAGGATTTTCTGAAAATGAGAATTAAATATCGATTATTTACATTGGCATTGCCATTAGTGATGCTGTTTGCGCTTGTTCCGAATTACAATGTTTACGGGATAAAGGGTGTCTCGGCAAACAAAATGAAAGATAATTCATATAAAATAGAAATTAAATGCAATGATTACAGGCAATGTGAAGTTGCAAATGTTGATAATGGTCAAAAAGCATATTGCGGAGAAAGGCTACTCAGCATAAATACCGATTTGGGAAAAAATATTATCCAAGTACAGCTTTTTGATTCACCGTATGCTGATGAAGCTTTCGCTGCAATATACAAGCCATGGACAACATATGAATTAAGTGGTTCTGATAGTCAACTGCGTTTTATGTATTGTTACACTCCCGAACATGGGGTATTGTTATATATCGGCTCAGACTCGTATAAATATTATAAAGAATCATTTCATAAAGCAGAAGAAGGTGTTGTGATAAGCGTTTGCCATGATAAGTCAGATTCGTAAAATCAAACATAATAAATTCAGTTTCCTGATTGCATCGGTCGGGTTTGCCGTAATACTGTACGGTGTCATTATGCATATGCGAATGCCCTTTAATACAGGTATAATTTTGGTTTACCTATGCGGTGTTGCAATAACTCCCCAACTTGCAGAGCGTCTGGATGCCAGCATTTGTTATTACAATGAGAATCCCGAGGTTATAATCGTTGTTTCCGGCGGTCAGGGATACGGAGAAACCATATCCGAAGCTGCCGCAATGAAGCAATATCTGATTTCTAAGGGTATCCCAGAGAAGGCTGTCTTAACGGAAGACCGCTCAACATCAACTTATACGAATCTCAACAACTCAAAACAAATCCTTGATAATTACTTTGAAACCGAATATACAGTTGTCATCGTCACAAACAGATATCATACTTTCCGAGCGGCAAAGATCGCCCAAAAAGCGGGTATGAATTTCAGCGTTCTTTGTGCTGATACGCCACCGGCTGAAATTCCGCTGCGTTATTTGAGAGAGTGTGCTTCAATCTGCAAATATTGTTTTATTACTATGTTAGAGTTTTTTAAAGTACACAAGTAAGCACAGCTTTCTATATGATAGTTCATCCTTGTTTGTTAGATAAGGTTTAGGCAATTGTACTTTTGTGCAGGAAAACGGGGGGCAAGGGACGATCCTTACCCACCGTTACTTTTTTCTCATGGATTGGTGCTTGCAAAATCTTTCAGATTAACGAATTGAGGATCATAGTTCATCGTGCCGTGCCCTTTTTTGGAACAAACAAGCGGCTCATATCGGCTTTTTCAAGTTCAAGCAGTTTTATTTTCTTTTCTATACCCCCCGCATATCCTGTCAGACTGCCGTTTGTTCCCACAACACGATGACAAGGGATGATAATCGAAATTTCGTTATGTCCGACAGCGCCGCCGACAGCCTGCGCAGACATTCTTTCAAGCCTCATCTCTTTTGCAAACTGTTTTGAAATGTCACCGTATGTAATGGTCTTACCGTAAGGAATCTGCGAAAGGATTTTCCATACTTTTTGCCGAAATGGAGAACCTATGGGATGAAGCGGCGGCATGAAATCCGGTTCTTTTTCGCTGAAATAAATATCGAGCCAACGCACAGCTTCCGCAAGTATCGGCGTTTCCTTTTCTGTATGCTCGACGGGGAGATTGTCTGCAAAATATTTTTCTCCGTCGAACCAAAGTCCCGTCAGCCCAATTTCATCCGCCGCAAGCAGAATGCCGCCGAGCGGAGAATCGTAATGCTTGATACAAACCATTTTTATTTTCCTCCGTTTTCGGGTCGATGATTTTTCATTTCAGGTATTGCGCCGCCTGCCACGGCCCAAAGATACAGACATGCCACACTCTTGCGAAATGTCATGCCCATCGATTGCAGTTTCGGCACACCTACCGTGCGGATCGTCTCTGCGTTCACCTCTCCGAATGTGTCCTGCAGCCTCTGCCAGATAGTTGCCTGTGCCTTGGTTGAGATTTGTTGTCCGATGATATGATGAACGATAGACGAAAACAAATCCGCATCCACAGCGCGGTCAATATGCCCGATGCTATCGATTACTGCGCAGAGCCGTTTGTCCTTTTGTCGTAGATAGAAAATCTCTGTTTCTCCATATTCAAAATACAATGCAAGCACCTCCGATTAACAATCGTTTGAGTTTGTAGTATAATTATACCATAATATTTTGCGTATCGCTATCCGAATATCGCCGAATAATATAAAAATATCTCCAAAGCGGTGTTTTGATATTGCTGTCATCGCGGTAGGTGCTCTGCATGATAAATTTTACCGAGAGAGACGGTGTTGGAATATTCATCAAGCTCCACATCCATGACCGGGATGTCGCGGTGCATAAGGGTATACAGCATGAGATTCCTCCTTTCTTGGTGATTATTATTTTTTATTATACCATTTTGTTGCCTTGAAATCGCAAGGAAAATGATGTAAATTTATCGCCATATCTCTGTAGGATTACAATAGATGTGTTACACTATTCATGGCAATTGAGAGCCTCCTTTGTTGCTTTTTCATGTGGTAGCTTAACTTTAACGCATTTCGCTCTCAATTGCTATTCTGTTTTGTTGAAAGGCATCCATTGTAATTCTACAACAAAAAAAACGAATTTTTTTCACTTACCTCTTGCAAAACGGAAAGAAGTATGACACAATATGACCGAAAGAACCGAAACAGTCATATTTCAGGAGGTGTAACCTTGGCTTTTACAGATTTTGAAACCGAACAGCTCCGCAAGGCGCTGCTGAAGGAAACGAGACATTGCGCCGTCACGCTGGGGATGAAGAAAACCTCCGTGGATCAGCTGACAAGGGCTGTAGGCATTGCAAAAGGCTCGTTCTATAAATTCTATGAATCCAAGGAAATGCTTTTCTTTGCGGTTCTGGAGGGGATTCATTCCGAACTTTACGAGGTGGCTGACCGCGCATTGAGTGAAAATGTCGGTTTGTCTCAATCGGAACGCGCGGCAAAGGCAACTCTTGCCGTCTGTCGGCGGCTTTCCGATACCGGCGATATGGTTTTCATTGAAAACGATGCGAAGCTGCTTTTGCAGAGACTGCCGGATGAGATCAAAAACGTGCATTACCACGATGACGAAGCGCACATCCATCAGCTTTTGGAAAAATACAACCTTGTGCCGAGGCGCGGCGCTTCTCTTGCTGCCGCGACTGTACGTGGACTGATTCTGACCGTCTCGCACAGGGAGCAGATCGGAGAATTATACCCGCAGGTGCTGGAAACGCTGGTGTACGGCGCCTGCAGAGAATTGTTTGAATAAGGCGAAAAGCCGCAGAGATGCGGTTTTTCAAAACTGCACGAGTTAGCCGAGAGTAACTGACTTTCGGCTACGTGGAAATATCAAAGGAATGTAACCATGAAAGAAAAGAAAAATTTCTGGGACAGAAATGCCCGTATTTACAACCGCTTCATGCGCAAAGACCGCGCGGCATACGAAACGATGTATGCGCTGATCTGTCCGGTTGTAAAAGCCAAAACGGTGCTGGAGCTTGCAACGGGCACCGGATTGATCGCAAAACATATCGTGAACGCGGCGGCACATATCGAGGCGACGGATGCCTCTGCAGAGATGATCGCCGAGGCAAAACGGGATAATCGTTCTGCGAAGCTGCACTTTTCGGTGCAGGATATGTTTTCCCTGCCCTATGCGAACGGATCCTTCGATGCGGTGATCGTGTCAAACGCCCTGCACATTGTGCCGCAGCCGGAGAAAGCCCTGCGGGAGATCAGGCGCGTGCTGAAGGACGACGGCGTGCTGATTGCGCCGACCTTCACCCATGCGGGAAATTCGTTTTCCGGCAGGGTGAGAGCGTTTTTCATGAAGCTGTCGGGATTTCCCCTTCACAGCAGGTGGACGAGCGAAGAATATCTGACTTTTTTGCAGCAGAACGGCTGGACGGTGCGGAAAAGCGTTGTTCTGAAAGCATCCTTCCCGTTAAC
>CAKTAA010000140.1 GCA_934526185.1 uncultured Eubacteriales bacterium
ACATGGAAAATCTGACTGGCGGCACCCCTCCCGTCAGATACCTACCCTGTGTAGTCCCTTGTAAACTGTACTTTAAAGAGGTCAAAATAGCGAAGCATAGAACCTTCACATCGTATTTCTGTTTTTGAATGCATAACCTCAGAAGTATACAAGAGCATCTTTTTATATGTAGGCCAAAACAGCTCTTCAAAATCTTTAGTTCTAAGGAAGCAAGGGCTGTGAATTGTTGTCAGGGCATGGGGGAATTCACCCGTAAGCGCATTCAGCGGTTCCATACTCATGGGAAGCATTGCTTCACATGCTTCCTTAATTTGCTGGCGATATCTTCTGACGTCTGCCATCGTATTCTGGAAGCCTCTCAAACGGTCAAATATGATATCGAACGGCGGGTATGATTTTGCACTTGACTGTGAAATAACGCCGAAGGTCTCCTTTGCGGTCTTGGCATACAATGCATTCATTTTTTGTTGTTTTCTGAATGCATTTACCATCTTTTTAAACGTTTCGTATCCGTCTTTTTCAAGAAGCTTCGGGAATTTTCTGGGGAAGAGCACCTTCATATAAAATTCTTTTGGATTTTTAATGAGTGCGGGGTAATCTTCCGCCTCCATCGAAACATCTTCATGATGTTGAACTGTAATGCCATCGTCAGATACGAAATATGTGTTGCGGCCAAGAGCCCAAATTGCCTCCAATGGGTTTGTCAGCGGATTGTAGCAGCAGTCAACGGGAATTGTTTCATAGTATTTCATGCAACCTTTGACATATGCTTCGGGATCCGCATAACAATCCAAAACCTTAATCCCGGCAAAACCGAGTTGTCCTGTAAGACAGCAGTTTTCAATGATAATTTCTGACGGCTTGCCCAGGTTAATGGTAGTGAGGTAATTTTTCACACGTTCCTCATACTTTTTCTGAATGAAATCAAGCATTTTTTCCTCCTTTTAAAAATTTATTTGGTTTCAATTTCATTATATTCAGCTGATAAGAAAATCGCAATTCAAACATTTGCACTCTAATTCAAACATTTGCATAGCAAAAAAAGCAAATGTTTTTTTTGTCATTTATTCAATTGCAGAGTCATTATTTTGCTTTTTTAAGATAAAAATGATATAATATGAAACATGGAAACAATTATCGAAATTTTTAACTATTTTAATAACAGTAAGCGCATTTCAGACACTATTTATATGACGCTCAAACGCATGATAATAACGGCTCAGTTTTTGCCGGATTCAAAAATAGATGAAGCTGCGATTTCTGATCAGCTCGGCGTAAGCGCCACATCCATACGGGAAGCGCTGAAAATACTTGAATACAACAGATACATCAATTTTAACCAACGAATCGGTTACTGTGTTTCACAGATCAACCTCGAGGATATGGTGCTTTTAAACGATATGATGGCTATGCTGACGAGGGCCTCTGTGGAGGTGATCAGTATTTACGACAGGGCATCAATCATAATGATTGAAGAAAGTCTGAAAGACAGCGGAGAAGCGGATAATTACGCGCTTGATAAAAAATTTCATCTGACATTGGCGCTTACCACCAAAAATGAGGAGTATATCGCTTCCATGCGCGATATATACGACAGACTGGAATGGGGCAAAAATGCCCTGCATTTGCCCGATCTGTCTCAGAATATACTCGATGAGCACAAGCTGATCGCATATTACCTGATGAAACATGACGATAAATACCGGGATAATATGCCGGGAATGATAGACAGGCACAAACTTTCCCACGTAAAATACATTCTCGAAAAGGCATAATCATGGAAAATATAATCAATGCTTATCGCGCAAATATAAAGAAACTGCCTGTGTCAGCGGCAGTATACGAAACAATGCGTACGGCGATCATATTTAACAAATTGCCGTTTAATTACCGTATCAAAGAAGAGGAATTCGCGAAGCTGCTGCATGTAAGCCGCACGCCTGTAAGGGAAGCGATAAACATCCTCATGAATCGCGGGCTTATCGTATCGGATATGAAAAACGGCTTTGTGGTAAAGGGATTTACAACAAATGAAGCCAATGACATTGCAAAATACGCCTCTACATTGAGACGGGAAGCGGCGGGTTTAACTGCGCGCGCCGCGACGACCGAGCAAATTATAATACTGGAAAAGAACATGATTACAAACGAAAAAATACAGCAGCTTAAGCCTGTTGGAGAGCACGATGAGCTGTATCAGATTTTTCAAAGATTCAATTTGCTCGTTGCGAAATTTTCCAATAACAAATATTTATATTTCGAGAGCGAAAGAATGCAGGAAAAGCTTCTGCTCATGCACTATTATTATCCCGAAGAGATAAAAAACGACCATCCCGTTGAAAAATTTGCGATACAAAACATGAAAGTATTTGAAGCGATCATGATGCATGACAGCGCAAAGGCCAGGCGGGCCATTGAAGAATATGACGTGCAGATTTATAACGTAACGCGGCATATGTACAACTTGAGAAAAGATTACAAATAAAATGCATGACTGCAAATAGTATGGTCTTCGTCTGAGGGAATAAGCGGGGGAAGAGCAAAATAAACCAAAAATCCGGGACTTTTATAAGTTTAGATTTTTGGTTTGTTTTTATTTTTAAAATTCTATTTTTTGTATAAAATTATTCTCAGCGAGAAAAATAATAAAAGAGACTATTAATTTGCAATTAAATTTATATAATATACTTGACGAATTTAATAACCGATGTTACAATAATCTCACCCTGGGAGGAACAGATGAAAAAAACAGTATACAGTATGGTTCTCATGGACGACGTCATCGAGGCGGTGGATAAGCTGGCCTATCAAAATAATACCAGCCGCTCCAATATGATCAACCAGATTCTCGCGGAATATTGTTCCTTCGTCACGCCGGAAAAGCAGATGAGCCGCATCTTCGACGAGGTTAGTGAACTTCTGGCAGCGCAGCAAAGGGCATTTCAGCTGCTGGCGCGGCAGTCAGACCGCATGATGAACATCAAAAGCGCCCTCAGCTTCAAATATAACCCCACCATCCGCTATAGTCTGGAACTGTATCCGGACGGCGGCAACACCCTGGGGGAACTTCGCGTGAACCTGCGCACCCAGAGCCGGACCCTTCTCACCTGCCTCACTCAGTTTTTTCTTCTTTGGAAAAAGCTGGAGGAAGCTTACGCCGGGGAACAGGTTCCCTGTGAAATCGCGGAGGGGAAATACCGCAGGGTGCTGGGCAGGCCAGCGGAGAAGGAACACCAATCCCCCGAAGCGATAGCCGTGGCCATCAGCGGCTACATCACCTGCCTCGACGACGCGATGAAAGCTTATTTCGCCAATTTGGACGATCTCGCCCATTTGCCCCAAAGGGTGGAAAGCGTTTATCGCGCCCACCTGCCAAAGAAAATTCATATATAAGGAATAAAAGGAGGCAACTCTATGAACGCACAAAAATTTACACAAAAGTCTCTGGAGGCATTGCAAAGAGCGCAGAGTCTATCCATTGAATACAGCAACAATGCCATCGAGCAGGAACACCTGCTCTACGCCCTGCTGACGCAGGAGGGCGGACTGATTCCGGAGCTGGTCAAGAAGCTGAATTTACCCCTGTCCGGTCTCACGCAGGAGGTGAAGCAGGCCATCGAACGGATGCCCCGGGTTACGGGGCCGGGTCGGGAGAGCGGGAAGGTCTACATTTCCCCGGATGTCGATCGGGCGTTGGTGGCGGCGGAGAAAAAAGCCGAGCAGATGAAGGATGAATTTGTCTCTGTGGAGCATATATTCCTGTCCCTCATCGAGAATCCCAACAACACCTTAAAAGAGCTTTTCAAGAGAAACAACCTCACGGCGAACGCCGTGCTGGGCGTACTTGCCAGCGTGCGGGGCAACACTCGGGTAACCTCAGACACCCCGGAGGACACCTATGACGTCCTGGAAAAATACGGCACCGACCTGGTACAACGGGCGAGGGATCAAAAACTGGACCCGGTGATCGGCCGGGACAACGAAATCCGAAACGTCATCCGCATCCTCTCCCGCAAGACGAAAAATAACCCCGTTCTCATCGGCGAACCGGGCGTGGGAAAAACGGCCATTGCGGAGGGGTTGGCCATTCGTATCGTGAGAGGGGACGTTCCCAACAGCTTAAAGGATCGCCAGGTCTTTGCCCTCGACATGGGTTCCCTGATCGCCGGGGCGAAATTCCGCGGCGAATTTGAGGAGCGTCTGAAGGCCGTATTGGAGGAAATTAAAAAAAGCGAGGGCAAAATCATCCTCTTCATCGACGAACTGCACACCATCGTGGGCGCGGGCAAGACGGAAGGGGCCATGGACGCGGGCAACCTGTTAAAGCCCATGCTGGCCAGGGGCGAGCTGCACTGCATCGGTGCGACAACCCTGGACGAATACCGTCAGTACATTGAGAAAGACAAGGCGCTGGAGCGCCGTTTCCAGCCGGTGATGGTGGAGGAGCCTACGGTGGAGGACACCATCTCCATCCTCCGAGGCTTAAAGGAACGCTACGAGGTGTTCCACGGCGTAAAGATCCAGGACCAGGCCCTGATTGCGGCAGCGGTGCTTTCCAACCGCTACATCACAGACAGATTCCTGCCCGACAAGGCCATCGACCTGGTGGACGAGGCCTGCGCCCTGATCCGCACGGAGATCGACTCCATGCCCGCGGAGCTGGACGACATTTCCCGCAAGATCATGCAGCATGAAATCGAGGAGGCGGCCCTGACCAAGGAAACCGACAAGCTTTCCCAGGAGCACCTTGCGGAGATTCGAAAAGAACTGGCGGATATGCGGGCGGAGTTCAAGGAAATGAAGGCCAAATGGGAGAACGAAAAGAACGCCATTGAAAAGGTTCAGAAGCTCCGGGAAGAGATGGAACAGGTCAATGCCCAGAT
>CAKTAA010000141.1 GCA_934526185.1 uncultured Eubacteriales bacterium
TCGGATGGTTCCGTTATCCCCTTGCCAGAGCCAACAGCAGCACAGCAGCGTGTACTAACAATCCTGAACATTATACAAATGGCGTGTTGTATCATATTCCCGGTGGGAGGATTGCTAACTTCCGTTGCTCTCTTTTATCATATTAAGCTAAAGCAGCCCATTGGTATTTTGCGGGATGGTATTACCCGGATTCAGAATAATGATTTAGACTTTTCGTTGCCCGTATCGTCCAACGATGAAATGGGACAGCTTTGTGCTGCTTTTGAAGTGATGCGGAGAGAACTACTAAAAACAAATCGCTTGCTGTGGCAGCAGGCAGAAGAACGGAAACGGCTCAACGCTGCTTTTTCCCATGACTTGCGTAATCCAATCACAGTCTTAAAAGGAACGGTAAAATTGCTTCGGCAAGGCGTTCAGGACGATCAGGCGATAAATAGGTTGGAAGGATATACATTGCGTATTGAACAGTATGTAGAGGCCATGAGCAGCGTTCAAAAATTGGAGCAGCTTTCCGTTCATCCCCAAAAGATTGACCTGTCTGTTTTACAAAATGAGTTGCAGGAAACCACCAGATTATTAGCCAACACTAAAAAAATTGCTTTGTCGTGTCCATTGGTTGGGGAAGTTCTTTTAGATCATGGTATTTTTCTTACAGTCGCAGAAAACCTCATTGGAAATGCGGCTCGATTTGCAAAAAGCAAGTTATCCATTGAAGTTGTTTTAGAAAAAGATTATTTGCTTTTGAAAATATCAGATGATGGGCCGGGGTATCCACCTACACTGATTCAGAATGGGCCAAGACCGTTTGAAACTGCAAGCAGCAATTCTTCACATTTTGGAATGGGGCTTTACAGCAGCCAACTTTTATGTGAAAAACATGGGGGCAAATTGATTTTGAAAAATCAATCTCTGGCTGGGGCAATGGCAATCGCCGTTTTTCAATTATCTTTCAAACCTTGAGCGATTTTTGAGATTTCTATTTTACACTCTCCTTATACCACAAGTTAAGGAGAGTGTTTTTTATGAATATTGAAGCAAAGGATTTATCCAAAGTCTACAATAGCGGCGAAAACAGGGTTATCGCTTTGGATCATGCAAATTTGGAAATCGTTTCAAGTGATTTTATTTCGATTATGGGGCCGTCAGGCAGCGGCAAAAGCACCCTGCTTCACCTGCTTTCAGGTTTGGACAGACCCACATCCGGTAGCCTGACCTATGACGGAAAAGATATTTACAGTTACAGCGACAAAGAGCTGTCTGCCTTTCGCCGCAAACGGATCGGGTTTATTTTTCAGCAATTCAACCTGCTTCCCGTTCTGACAGCAAAAGAGAACATTATTATGCCACTTTTGCTGGATAAAAAGCAGCCGGATGAAGCCTACTTAAAACAACTCACGGAGCTGCTTGGTATTCAAGGGCGTTTGGATCACCTGCCCCATGAATTATCCGGCGGCCAGCAGCAACGTGTGGCGATTGCCCGCGCCTTGATTGCAAAACCGGATGTGATCTTTGCGGACGAACCTACCGGGAATTTGGACAGCAAAAGCGGCGGCGAGGTTATGGAGCTGCTTCAAGGCGTGTGGAAGAAGATGGGGAAAGCACTTGTTGTAATTACCCATGACATCCGCATTGCACGGATGGCAGACCGCCAGTTTCAGATTGTAGACGGTATTCTCTCGGAGGTGACAGCAAGATGAAATCCTACCGGGCATTAGCAATCAAAGAACTGTTCGCACAAAGAGTAACTTCTGTTCTTGTCCTTATTGCGGTTATATTGTCCACGATGATGACAACCATCGTCGGGCAATCTCTCGGCGTCCTGACTGCCATGCGGGAACAACAGGCAATCGCACTTGGCGGGAACCGCTATGCGACATTTTTACAAATGGACGCCGATCAGCTCCATGCGCTGCAACAGGATAAACGGCTTTCTTATGTAGGTGCTTCTATTTATCTTGGTAGTATGGAACTGACTTCAACCCTAAACCTTGGATTGACCGAATATCAAGGTGATAATGCGTCCATTTATCCTTCCAGCACAAATATCAAAGAAGGAAAACTGCCGCAGGCCCCGATGGAACTCGCACTTCCCGAAGATGTATTGCAGTATCTGGGCTTTGACGGAAATATTGGTGATACGATCAGTCTTTCGCTGGAAAAATCCCTTCGTCATAATATTGCAGACAGTTATTCATACACCGCAGAATTTGTCCTCACGGGAATTTTGGAAAGCAACTATTTGGGTTATGTAAGTGGCACAGTTACCGGCGTTGTTGGAGAAGGAACGGCTATACAGCTCCTTCCCCAATCCCATATTTATTATAATGTGGATATACGGACTGCCGATAAAAGCGCATTTCAATCCATTGTTGATGACATCAACGGGAAACTCCAAATCCACGAATTGGACACCAGTTACAATATGGTCTATCTGAACGCAATGGGGATTTCTTATACTGCGGATTCCGAGGATGCCAATGACACCGGCTTTTCTTTTATGGCCGTTGCGGGAATATTGGTTGCCTTCCTGATCCTGTTGGCTGCTGGACTTGTGATCTACAACATTTTGAAAATCTCCGTATCTAAACGAATGAAGGGATACGGAACGCTACGGGCGATTGGTGGCGAGAAAGGTCAGCTTTATCAAATCGTTGTAATTGAAGTAATCCTGCTGTGTGTAATTGGTATTCCTGTCGGTATGCTTCTTGGTTCACTAAGTGCCAGCGGGATTTTGGCGGCAGCTACCGGGCTGATTTCGCCTGAACTCTTTTTGGTTCAAAATGCGACGGAACTCCAAGCGTTGATTGCAGAAAACAGTTCGCTGAAAGTGATTTCGTTGATTATCAGCGGTGCTATTACCTTAATCTTTGCCATGTTTGCCGCATTGCCGGCAGCACGGTCTGCTGCAAAAGTATCTCCCATTATGGCAATGTCTGGAACTAATTTGAAAATCCATCGCAGAAAACGCCGAACCAGAAAAATACGCAACTTTGAAGCATATTATGCACGGCTCAACTTGAAAAGAAATAAGGGGCGGACAGCAATAACAGTTTTGTCCCTGATTATGAGTATCACAGTATTTATTGCCTTGCAAGGATTTACGACAATACTAAATGCGGCCAGCGCCCTTCAGGAGAGCCATTTAGGTGATTATCAGATTACAAATGAAACTGTGGGATTTTCTGCGGATGCTTTACGTGAGTTGCAGGAAAACGAGTCCGTTCAAAGTGTGGCCGCTATTCAATTTTCTCTTTACGAGCAGAATGAAGCGGGCAAACCTGACGGCATTGATATTGGGTTTGCATTAAAGCCTGGTGAGACTTTTCAGGTTATTGGCCTTAATGATGAATACTGGGATTATTTTATGGGTTCAGAACTATCCGCGGATCAGCTTGAGGAACTAAAGTCAGGAAATGCTTGCGTGGTACGCAATCCGATCTCCGTTAGCTACGGCGAGGAACCGTTGGAATTTACAAGTATTGAAGCAGGTTCTACCATCTGTGTTGCAGGTGCAGATTTAGCAGTATTGGAAACGCTGGATGGTTATGAAGGTTATCTTGGTATCGGGAATGGCGGTTTTACAAATGGTGTTCAGGTGATTGTCGATGATAGCATTTACGAACAACTGACAGGGAAAAACACCTATTCCGAGTTTTTACCTACGCTGAATAAAGACGTAGACCGGGAAACCTTTGATACATTTGTTGAGGATTTTTGTAAGCAGACACCGGGGACAACATTCCTGTCGTATGAAGAAACCGACCAGCAGCTACAAGAGAGCTTTGCTCAAATTCAAATGCTGGCATGGGGGCTGATCCTTTTTGTCGGCCTGATTGGTATTCTCAATATTATCAATACCGTCTACACCAATATCCACACCCGAGTAACGGAAATTGGTATGCAGAGAGCCATTGGTATGAGTGCGTCAAGTCTTTACAAGACTTTTCTTTGGGAAGGTGCATATTACGGGATAACTGCTTCTGTAATTGGCAGTATTCTGGGATATATTTGTACGATCTTTATTGAGGCAGCTACCAGTGATACCATTCAGCTTGTCGCAATCCCTGTCGTGTCTATCCTCGAAGCAACCCTCTTGGCAGTAGGCGCTTGCTTATTGGCAACAGCGATTCCTTTACGGAAAATCTCAAATATGAGTATTGTAGATTCGATAGAAACCATCGAATAAGTCACTAAATCTAAATACGAAGTCATCCTGCCCCGCCCGATAGGGAAAGAAAAAAACCGTTGCCGGGCAGGTTGCTTTCGTACGCTCACTCCACATATCCCAGCGGCGGTTTTGAGAAATCAAGGCCGCCGCTTCTCTTTGCCCGGTGCAGGATTGGCGGCCAACGGAGGGAATTGTATGAAAGAGATTATTGTCATCCGTACTTCTGACCCAGACGGAAGTATCTTTCGCTCCATCCTGGGAGCCTTACAGGGAAAAGATGTTCAGATTCTCCATGCTACTGATCTGAAACCCTCCGGCCTGACTTTGGGTGATATTGAGATATTTCCAGAGCAGCGGCGGGTCACGAAGGCCGGTGTGGAGATCTGCCTGAACTACGGAGAGTTCTCTATCCTTTACTGCATGGCCCGCTGCCCTGGGCGTGTATTCAGCCGGGAGCAGCTTTACAATGCGGCCTGGGGCGAGGACTATGAATTAGGCACTAACACCGTGGACAACACGATCTGGCGCCTACGCAACAAGCTGGAGCCTGACCCAAAGCATCCCACCTATATCAAGACCGTTTTTCGGGTGGGATATAAAATTGAAAAATAGCATACCAAAAGCGTCGGACGCAGAATCTGCCTCTGTGTCCGGCGCTATTTTCTGCCATTATAAAAAACTAAAATGCGACGAAAAGAAAGG
>CAKTAA010000142.1 GCA_934526185.1 uncultured Eubacteriales bacterium
AGGCGAACGAGAAGGGATGCAGCAGCGCTACAACCCAGCCGCGCTCCGGCGCCATGGAAAAGACGTGGTCGAAGAAGAGTCTGATACAGCCGTTTCTTCTGTAATTCGGATGAGTAGCCAAGCCGCCGGCCAACACAGTGTTGATATAGCTGCCGCAGTAAATAGAGTTTCGTGTGACGATTGCCGCCTGAGACATAATTGTGTTGTCAGAATCAGAGGGATATATAGAATAAAATTCTGTAGTGCTGTACTCATTCACAGCTTTTGAGCTGGTTTTAATTATCATATTATATTCATTCCTTTCCTTTAAGCTCAACTGGAGTAAAATGTTTTGCGGTAAGCAGAAATAGCGGAACCCCTGCTCCGTTATGATTAAAAATGCTCAAAAACGCCGTTGTACCGCTTGGGGAAAGCGCGGAAAAAGTCCTCGGCCCTGTTCTCCAGGGTAACACCGTCCATATAGGCGGCAATATCGGCGTTGTACTGCTCATAGCCGTAAACCATCTGCGAGAAGGCGGGCATGGCTGCACTGAGATCATACGGCGCGGTGTCCGGGAGCTTTCTGACCTCGGCCTTTCCGTCCTGATATTCCACCGCATAGACGCCGCGTGTGTAATCCAGCGTATCTTCGACGCGGACGGTGAAGTGTCCGTGCTCCTTCGGGTACGCGTTGGCAAGCAGCAGCTTTTCTACATTCAAAATGCGGGCCGCGATATCGGGAATGAGTTTGTAGCCGGTATGCGTGTAGTTTTTCAGAATCACATCGACCTCCGGCAGCATGGAGGCATCGTGGATGATGACCTTTTCCTGTTCACCCTCGAACATACGGATGAAGCCGAAGAGCGCCATAAGGGATTCGCGGCTTGTATAGACCATCTCGTCCACATGAAGGGCGACGCCGACCATGCGGTTGACATAGTAGTAGTTTTCGTTTCTCAGCGTGATATAGGAGGCCGGTCGGCCGTTACCGTCGTACCAGATATAAACGGTTTTGGAATTGTAATGGGTACCGTCATAGCGCTCCAGCATGAGGTTGCGGGATTTAGCGAACTGCCCGAAAATCTGCAGGGCGTCGCCTATGTGCTGTTCGTTTTCCAGCTTGACAAGCTCGCTGCATCTGGGAATATAATTGAGAGCGGACATGGGAAATTCGAGCACTCTGTGGTCGGAGACCTTTTCGAAGCCGAATTTTCTGTAATAGGCGAACGAGAAGGGATGCAGCAGCGCTACAACCCAGCCGCGCTCCGGCGCCATGGAAAAGACGTGGTCGAAGAAGTGTCTGACATAGCTGTTTCTTCTGTAATTCGGCGGGGTGCCGACAGCGGTGACGATTCCCGCACTGATATAGCCGCCGCAGTAAATGGAATTTTGTGTAATGACGGCTGCGTGAGACAGAGAGGTTTCGTCAGATTCAGAAGCAAAAACGTTAAAATATTCTGTTAATTTGTGTTCGTTTTCTTCTTTTGAGGTAAGCTTCACTATCATAAGGCTGTTGTTCCTTTCGTATTGTTTTCCAGCCGGTCAATGCTGCTGCGAACGCAGAAAATGCGGGCAGTTTGAATGGGAGGTGCGCAGAGAATCCCGCCGCAGCTTTTTCGGTTCTGCCAAAGCAGGAGACATGCGGAACATTTGTCTCATTATAAAGGAAAAAATTAAAAAAAGCAAGGGGATTTTCGATATTTGTACAAGGAGCAAAATAAATTATTTTTTTGAAAAGTATTGCATTTGCTTTTTAAATATGATATAATATTTTATATGTTTCATCTCGTTTCATAAAATGCAGGATGGGAAACGGGGATACAGGAACGTTGTTCGATAGGAGGTGCCGAAATATGGCAAAATGCAGTGTATGCGGAAAAGGCGTGACATTCGGCCGGAATGTATCCCATTCCAACCGTAAAACCAACAGAATGTGGAAGCCCAATATCAGACGGGTGAAAGCTGTTGTTAACGGAACGCCTAAAACGGTATATGTTTGTTCCCGCTGCCTTCGCTCCAACAAGGTTGCGCGGGCTGTCTGATGAACACCGGGAAACAGGATCTCCTTTTTGCATGTGCGTAAGGATTCGCTTCAGCAAAAAGGGGATTTTATTTATGCCGGAGAAGCATCCGGCGACAGAGTCTGAAATTCCACCGTTAAATTCCTTTGCCCCAGGCATTTGGCACAGCAGAGCTAAATGCCTGGGGCGGTCGGCTTATATAATGGATTCGATATGTTATTCTGAGAAAACTGTTGAAAAAAAAAGAAAGCTGTGATATAATTTTCATAGCTTCTTTTTTCGTCATGTAGTACAGTTGTGTGCTAGACTTCACTTATGCTCTTGTCATTTTTTTATAAGAAGTCCGCATATGGTTTACAAGGGATATTCAAAAGAATTGCCGCTTTGTGCAGTAGTCGAGGCTGCTCGATCAGAGCGGCAGCAGGGCCGGTTTCTTGAATCTATCATTTACAGTAAAAAAGTACTGAAACGGAGAGCGTTTTGGTATGAATTTTATTATATTTTATAAAACATCCGTTTTCGGATGGAATAACGATTTTTTTGGTTTGCGGCAGGTGACCGGCAGACCGGACAGGGGGACGACAATATGTTGTACGAAAAAATTTATTTGAGAGATGATGATCCAGATGTTTTTTTAACCGCATATGCACCGACGTGCAACGAGGGAATGTCCAAACGGCCGGCTGTTCTCATCTTGCCGGGCGGCGCATACAGCTTTGTTTCTTTCCGGGAAGGCGAGCCGATCGCGTTTCGCTTTTTAAGCGCCGGGGTAGCCGCGTTCGTTTTGACCTATTCCGTCGGCAAAAAAGCGGCTTTTCCGAGACCGCTGATTGACGTTGCTCTGGCTATGAAATACATAAAAAGACACGCGGAGGAATTCTATGTGGATGAGAAACGCGTGTTTGTTGCAGGATTTTCGGCGGGCGGGCATTTGGCCGCGGCAGCAGGTACCCTCTGGCATATGGATTGTCTGAAAGCAGAGGGAGATGATCCGGAAAATGTGATGCAGAGGCCTGCCGGAATGATTCTGGTATATCCGGTTATCTCCTCCAAACCGGGACTTATTCAGCCGGATTCCTTTTATAATCTTTTGGGCACTTCACAGCCTTCGGAGGAGGAGCTTGGCAGATATTCCATAGAGGACTGCGTGGACAGCAGAACAGTGCCGGCATTCCTGATGCATACCTATCAAGACACCTGTGTGCCGGTTGCGAATTCACTCGTGATGGCGGAAGCGCTGGCTTCAAACGGCATTCCGTTTGAGCTGCATGTCTACCCAAAGGGCGGGCACGGTTTGTCAACGGCAGATCCGGAAACCTCGCTGGGAAATCCCGTATGCGAGATTCCCAAGGTTGCGGGGTGGATAGATCTGGCAATACAGTGGCTTAAAGAAACGGGAGGGGCGGCAGATGAATGAAGAAGTAAGGGATGCGCTTCCGAAAAAATTCCGCACATCGGTAGGCGGCTTCAATAAGAATGATGTCAACGAATACATCATGTATATGAACTCCAATTTCAAGAGCGTGGAGGAGACACTGAAGAACACCATAAATCTTCAGAAACAGGAATTGGATACAAAGAATTCTGAACTTCATGCGGCGGTAGCCCGTGCCGAAGAGGCTGAAGCCTGCCGTGCTTCGCTTGCGGAGACGGAGGCGGCTCTTGCCGAACGGGACGCCGAACTGACTGCTCTCAATACGGCAAAGTCCGTGCTTGTTTCGGAGAATGAGATCCTGCGGCGAGAGCTTGAGGATGAAAAGCAAAACTACCTGAAACGGGAAGAGGAAAACCGGCGGCGGATGGCGGAGCTGGAAAAGAAATGTCAGGATGCCGCTGAGAGAATGACGCAGCTTGAAAGAAAGCTGGCGGCTGCCGAAGCGGAAAAAGCAGTCTTAGAAGCGGTGCCGGCACCGGCAGTTAAAGAAATTCTGCCGTCTGATTATGAAGAGCTTCGGGAAAAGGCTGAACAGTCGGTACAGCTTCAGGAAAAGGCGGATATGTATGATCGTATGAGCTCCAAGCTGGGCGAGATGCTGATTGCGGCAAACAACGGCGCTGACGCGGTCATAAAAGAGGCGCAGCGGAGAGCCGACGAGATAGTGGCGGCGGCGGAAGCTGACGCCTGCCTGATAAAGCAGGAGAAGCAGACAAACGCCAACACAATGATTGTAGAACTGCAGGAGCGTTTGAGACAGCTTTCCGGCGACTGCTGTGAAGATATTGCGCTCGAAATCGAGGAAATGCGCAATATTTTAAACCGCACGCTTTATGACATCAAAGAAAAATACAGCGGAATCTATCATAAAATAGATTTTGCAAAGGTGGAGATGGAACAGATGGTCGAAAAAGAGCTGGGTAAAAGCACGAAAGGCTCAAAAACGGCCGGGCCGGACGGAAAGTCTGTTTGAAAAATAGAACCGTCAGAATATTTCCTGCCGTAACAGCGGCTGGGGTTTCAAATGACTCAGTTTTAAGCGTTCTGCGACGGCACAAAACACAATGAAACAAACTGCGATTATCAGCAGCCATACAATAATTTTCTGCTGAAACCAACCAAAGCAAGAGGAGGAGCCGCACCGTTTTACCGGTGCGGCTCCTCCTTTATTTCTTTTGAAAGGCTTAGCTCGTAAGTTCATGCTTAGAAAACTACAAAGGGACAGGGTTCATACCATTGCATCGGATACTTGGAGGGATCAAAGACGTCGGGCACAAAAATACCGTCACCGTAGCTCATATCCACGTTGTTCTCCTTCAGGAAGGTCC
>CAKTAA010000143.1 GCA_934526185.1 uncultured Eubacteriales bacterium
AACCTCAAAAGCGTAGAAGGCATGTACGCCTCCATTGAAGGGCTGGGCGAGAAATTCGGCCGGGAGGAAGAAGCGGCTGTCATGCTGGAGGAATTCGATTCCTTTATGACAGAATTCGCAGAAAAAAACGCCGGTAAGGAATCCCCCAAGGTACTGGTGCTCATGGGCCTGCCCGGTTCCTACATTATTGCAACCGACAACAGCTATGTAGGCAGCCTGGTCAAGCTGGCGGGCGGCACCAACGTCTACGGCGATGGGGACGGACAGGAATTCCTGTTTGCCAACACCGAGGATATGAAGACCAAGGAGCCGGACGTGATTCTCCGGGCAGCCCACGGCCTGCCGGATGAGGCCAGGAAGATGTTTGCGGAAGAATTTTCTACCAACGACATCTGGCAGCACTTCAAGGCGGTGCAGGAGGGCCGGGTGTACGACCTGGATTCCGACTTGTTCAACATGAGCGCCAATTTCAGCTATGAGGAAGCACTGAAAGCGCTTCAGCCGATGCTTTACGGCGAGGAATAACTTACAATCTCAAAAGGAGGAATGATATCCATGACAACGACAAAACAGTCGTGGCTCAAACAGAGCCTGGCAGTCCTGCTGGCCGTGATGATGGTCATGAGCATGGGCGTTGCTAACGTTTTTGCAGCAGGAACGGAGTCATCAGAGAAAAGTGTAAAAGAGCAATTACAGGAACTTGTTGATTATGCAGATACATTAGATTCGGCTGATTACACCCCGGAATCGTGGTCGCCGGTCAATATCCTTTTGACCGGAATAAAGGCAAATATAAACAATGAAGAAATGTTGTCTCAGTACGGGGAACAGTGGCTGAGTACACTAAAGCAGAAATTAGATGATCTGGTTCTGGTAGAAAAAAGTGTAAAAGAGCAATTACAGGAACTCTTGGATTATGCAGATACATTAGATCCGACTGATTACACCCCGGAATCGTGGTCGCCGGTCAATATCCTTTTGACCGGAATAAAGGCAAACATAAACAATGAAGAAATGTTGTCACAGTATGGAGAACAGTGGCTGAGTACACTAAAGCAGAAGATTGACGAGCTGGTGCCAACTGCGGGTCAAAAGCCCGATGAAGACGTAACGAATCTCGAAAACGGGATTTATAGAATTCCTGTAAAAGGCTATCTCAACCTAACAAACTATGAAGGGCAGACAGATAGTGCGTTATATCCATATGGCTTGTTGGAAATAACAGATGAAGAAAAACAGATAACAATTAGGTTAAATGGTTACTCTGCTTTCGACAACTTTTTTGTTCTTCATCAGGAATATATGGATGAATACAGAAAAAGCGGAAAATGGACTACGTTTTCACCAAATGCATCTGACATTAAAGACGATAATCAGTCAAAAGAGGATTGGCTGAATGATGGATGGCTTTCGCAGACTGACAACGAATATTACATGGACAGTTCTGAATTTACAATCGTTGTAAATGAGGAAATGGACTATGCAGACATTACAATTCCTCTGGAAAATATAAATGACGATATGGTCTATCAAGGCTATCCTAAATATGTTTCGAACGATTCTATGTCAAAAAATGGCCGAAGATTTGTATTAAAAATGGAGCCTACAAACGCAGAAAAAATACATATACCCGAAAACGGAGAATATTCGTGGAGTGTAGTTGTTGACGATGGCTCGCAAGGATCGAATTTGAGCAATAATGAAATGACAGACCAGATTCAGTCAATGTTGTCTAAAGATGGAATTGCAACAGCCATGGTAGACGGGGAAAAAGCAACAATAGAAGTGGAATTGAGTAACAAAGATATTGTAGATGTCAAAACGATGACAAAGAGAACATTATCCGGTGCTAGCAGTACGTTAATTTCAAGATTTAAGATGAAGAGTACAAATGCAAGCGATTACGAAAGTGTTCTTAAAGACGGCAACAAAGCAGTTTTTACTGTCGACATATCTTCTTATAAAGACTTGGTATTTGGAAAACGTATTCTTATAACATTAAAAACAGAACAAACTCCTTTTTATGGATTAGTTTCTTTTTTGACAAGTGAAGTAGAGGATCTCAATTTAACAGATGCTACTACGGGATTGTCTTATAAAACCCAATCCTCTAATGTTTCTAAAGGAACTACATTTACAGCAATGCCACTTACAAAAGAAGATGATTCTTATTCAACATATGAAAGCTTTTTTGGAACATCTTATGCAAACTGGAGTGCGTGGGAAATTAAGCTGGAAAGAAACGGAATAGAAGTGATCCCGACAAGAAATGGGACGTTAAGTATTCCGATTCCAGATGGTTGGGATTCAGACTTAATTCATCTTTTCCGCGTGAATATGTATGGCAATTATGAAGAACAAGATATTTCAATAGATGGTGGTAATATAGTAACGCAAACATCAGAGATGGGAACGTACATCCTATGCGTTGAGCGAAATTACGCAACGGACGGTTCAAATCTGGAAGAAGGAACTTACTCAGTTGACGTCGCAGTATGGAATATGATACAAAATCAGCCATCCATGGCGGATCAAGGAGTAAAATCGCCTGCGAAACTTGTTGTCGAGAATGATAAAAAGATATTGTATTTAGAATTTGAGGCAGTCAGTAACTTGGATTTATCATCATATATGACGCATATGTGGATTTATAATGATGATGTAGTATATTCAGACGCAGGATATCCACAGGGCGATACATACGAGGCCACAGTTTACGAGTATTATCGTACTAATGAGGGTGAGTTTTTAACGGATGTCTTTAACGAAGGAAGTCTGAACTATTATCCAAAACAGATTTACTTTGTGCTGCCAAATGATAAGGCTGAGTTTCCGGTGCGTTTTCGCGTACCTGTTATGGATCAAATCGGCGGAGGTGATTTTGCCCAAGATGCTAGATTCCGGATTGACTACAGTACAGCAGAGAAGATTTCTGCTGAAACTCCGGACGTGCCGATCAAAAATGCTTTAATTGAGGAAATTGCTGTAGCGGACACTCTGAACCAAGACGAATGGACATATTCTTCTTGGTCTGCTCTGAACGCAGCATATAACGCTGCTAAAAAGCTGAATAACGATTCTTCGGCAACTGCAGAAGAATTGATGGATGCTCATGCCGAGTTGAAAAATGCTATTGATAATCTCGTTTCTTCCACAGTGGATACATCCAAATTGGAAGAGTTGATTGCCGAGGCTGAAAAGTACAAGTCAGAAGACTACACCGCTGAAACCTATGATGCTCTCATTGCAGCGATCAAGAATGCTAAAGCAGTCCTCAATAGTGATACGGCTACCCAAGTTGAGATTGATGCGGAAGAGGCATCTCTACAAAACGCCATTGACGCATTAAAGACCAAGGACAGTGAAGAACTCGACATTAACAATTTGCCGGATGGAAAGTACACCCTCTACGCCCAGATGATAAAAACTGACCGGGAAAACTTCTCTATGTCGAACAATGCCATTAACCACAATGTTTGGCTGGAGGTCATTGACGGGGAATATTATCTGACCATGCAGTTCAAAGGCTTGACCATCGAGAACAAATTTGGTTATTTGATGAATCTTTCCTATTATGATGCGGGTTATACATACAACAATTTTGGTATTCCGCAGGGCACACTGGTTCCGGCCGAAGTTTTGTCTACCCAGAAGAATGCAGACGGAACCGATGTGATTGATATTTACAACGATGCCGACCATCTGTATCCGGAAATGATCCGGCTGAAATTGGTAGATAAAGCGGCCGGCGAATATGTCCCGCTTCATGTGTTCGTCCCGATTATGGAAGCAATTTCCGAGGGCACCGGTAGACAGGATGTCCTGATGAAACTCGACTGGTCTTTGCTCAAGCTCGATGACGGCGAAATCAAGCCGGAAGAACCGGTAGAGCAGTCCCCTGCTGTGGATTACACGGACGCCGCCACTGGCGTAAAGGTGAATGCGGACAAGGGCGTATTTGACGAAGGCGTGCAGATCGTGGTTTCCGAAATCACCAAAGGCGCTGACTATGACAACGCGGTTTCTTCCCTCAGCGACGTGGGCAAAAAATTCAAGCTCTATGATGTGAAATTCCTGGATGCGGACGGCAATGAAGTTGCACCCAACGGCACGGTGAGCATCAGTTTCCCGATTGCGGCAGGCTATGATTCCGCTAATCTGGCAGTCTATCGTTTAGACGATAGCGGCAAGGTGCTGGTAAGAGGCACGGTGGAAAACGGTTATTACACGGTTATCACCAAGACCGCCGGGACCTATGCGCTGGTGGAAAAAGGCAGCACCATCACCGATGCGGAGAATACGGAAAATGCAGGTAACGGCAATACCAACATCCCCCAGACTGGCGACAGCTCCAATGTGGCAGCATATGCGCTGCTGGCCTTGGCCGCTGCGGGCATGATGGGCGTTACCCTGGTCACCAGAAAGCGCAAAGCGGAAGAAAAGTAAATAGAAACGCACCTCATATTGCGTGCTGAGAGCGTTGGCCGGGCTGCCTGTCGTTGGCGCTCGGCCAAACGCCTATAAAGGAGGAATGTATTCTGTGGTAAGCAGAAAAAAGAAAATACTTTCCTTTGTCATCACCGCTCTGGGGCTGCTGGCGCTTTTCCTGGTTGCCGTCAATACCGGCAGCCTGAAGGTGACGCCCCTGGAGCTGTTCAAAGGACTCTTTATTGAAT
>CAKTAA010000144.1 GCA_934526185.1 uncultured Eubacteriales bacterium
CAGATGCAGATGCGGCAGCAGATACCAAAAAGGATGCTGCAAAGAAAGAAGAAAAGTAATACAGATAAGCTGTAAAAGAAAAAAGGGCGTCTCCTTTGGCAACGCCAGATAAGGAAGCTTTTATGTGGGACACGGTGTAACTCAGCAAAATGGGTTACACCGTGTCCTTTCTGTCGCATAAAATTGGTTTTCTTTGCAAGCTTTTAAATATTTTTGAGCGTATATGGAACATTCTGCTCTGAACTCAGTCAGTTGATGCGATTTCGCTTGGGATGCCGTCGATCGCACTGTCTCTGGCATGGTCTGATTGATGTCTTCCTAACGTTTCCAAAATTCACAGGCCAGCTTCATTGGCAGCCTTTCATCCCTGTTACAATAAGATACTTTCGGCTGATAAATTTCTTCGTAAAACATGAAACAGATTTCCTTTTATATTATTTTGCTGTGTTAAGGACTTGGGTTACCTTTCTTGTTGTAACAATCATAAACAGATAGAACACAAGAAGATATATGGGAAAAACGCTCATGTTGATAAATTGCCCCAAAACTCCGCAAAGCGCTGGAGCGAGCATGATACCGACATAAGCAGAAGCCATTTGCGTTCCCATAACTGACTGAGAAATATCTTCTCCGAAATTCTGAGGCGTCAGATAGTTAAAGTTTGGGAAAAGGGGGCCGTTGCCAAGTCCGACCAAAAAGAGGCCAGCTGCTGAAACAATCGGAGAGAGTGGAAGCAGGAGAAGGAGGAGCGCTCCGCCTAAAATATACTGACCGATTTTTATAATCTGCCAACTGTTTAACCGTGCAGCGAGGATTCCTGACAGAAACCGTCCGAGTGCCATTCCAATATAATAAAACATAACCATCTTAGCGGCCTGGTCTGACGCCAGATGCTTATATTCTACAAGGAATGTGCTCCCCCAGCTTCCACAAGTGTATTCAATCGCACAGGTGGTAAAAAACAGACAACACATGGTTTTGACACCGGGGATATTAACAATTTCTTTGAGTGTCAGCGTTTTAACGGTCTTTTTTCCCTCGACTTTTTGAGGGTGAACTTTTTTCCAGATCGGTAAAGTGAAGACCAAAAGCAGTGCAATGCAAAGCTGTATTAGAAAAGCCACTTGATATCCACCACGCCAACCGGATTTTCCTCCAATCACCAATGACATAATATAAGGACTAACTGACACGCCGATTCCATAAAAGCAATGAAGGAAGCACATGTGCGTTGCTGAATAATGCACCGCCACATAATTATTCAGTGCTGTGTCAATGGCACCTGCACCCAGTCCCAGTGGAACGGCGAATGTACATAAAAGCCATAGACTCCCCGAAATGGAAAAGCCGAGCAACGCAACAGCGGTCAATGCCGTGCTGAAGGCAGAAACTTTGTTTGTTCCGAAACGGTTGATAATTTCAGCACTGAACATACTGGAAACTATCGTCCCGCAGGAAATAATGACCGTGACAAAACTTGCAAAGGATATGGGTAGATCAAATTCAGTATAAATCGCCGGCCATGCCGTACCAAAAAGCGAATCGGGGATTCCTAATCCGATAAATGCGATGTATATAACGAGCAGTAACAGTGTAGTCATAAAAATAGATTCTTTCTATAAGTATTTTGACTTTCATACAAGATGAAATTAAGTAACATATTTTGCTTTCCATTCAGGAAAGCAGTTAAACGCTCTCTTAATACCATGGAAACAGACCTGGCTTATTTGAGATACAAAGTCTTTGTTACTGTATGCTAAGTACAGTAATGTTACTCCCAAAGACTGTTAAGCCATTCTTTTATATCGTTTTCCGCTTGGTAAGATAAAGCAAACTGTTCTTCGTTAGCAAATACTGCTTTTTCTTCTGCTGAAAGTCCTTTCTGAAATTCAGGATAAGGTGAATGTATAAAAGGATGCTCGCCGCTTTCGTATTCTTTTACAGTATAAGGAACACCGGCAGCTTTTAATACTTCTTGATACTGCGATGATTCTTGCGAAATAGCGTCAGCACCGCCCAGACTGAAAAAGGCAGGCGCAAGTGTTGAACTTACGGTTTTGGGAAGCCCCGTTGTCCATGGACAGAGAAGAATTTGCGATTCCAACGGAAAGCCGTTTGCGTCCAAAGCAATCGCCGCTTTTGCTGCTAAAAATCCGCCTGCGCTATGACCGATAACTGAAAATCTTGTAACATCCGCATTGTATTTGTCTGCATTCTTTTCAAAATAAGCAACCGTATCCGTAATTTCGGAAACGGCATAATTCATCGGTTTTGTATCCAATTTTGTGTAATTGATAGAAACAACGATAACATTCCAATCATTCGCCCAATAATCGCATTGCGAGTCCATTTCATCAGCGTCGCCTAAGAAGAAACCACCGCCGTGCGCATTGAATAATACGGGTAATTTCTCATCTGACGCTGTTTTGGGAATATAAACATTTGCATAAATGTCGCCTTTGCCTTTTCTTTCGATGACAAGCCTCTGCCCTATGAGTTCGCTGTCAGGCTTTTTGAGTGTGTTGCGTAACACCTCGTTTTCGGTGTGCATATTCGTCAAAAAGCCAACCAACTGCCGAAAATCAGTGCAAATATAACAGTCAAAGCACTTAATGTAATAATTGTTCTTTTCCAAAATTTCGATAATTCTTTGAATTTCATTTCTTATACCCCCATCAGACTGAGCAGAGGATAAATGTTTTCCATGAAATATCCTATTGCCGCAACGATAGCAACAATCGTCGATATGGAAAGACCGATAACCGTACCTTTCCAAAATGTCGATAACTCCTGGAACTTTTGTTTCTTTTTTTCTTTCAGGGTTTGTTTTGCAGAACATTTTTGATTAAAAACGTGTTCTTTCATTTTGTTTTTCCTCTACGTAGTTGTAAGATGTTCAGAAACTTTTATCCAATAATTCTAATCCGTAAGTCTTTATATTACCGTTAATTGCATCCTGCAGCCAATTTGCAATACTCGGATTTTCGCCTCTTTTATCGAAATAAATTTTAGTACCTGTTGCCGTATGAACCGTCAAATGACCATCCTTTTGCGCTTCCTCATCCCAAATATAAATTCCACAGCCGGGTATTTGCTCCTGCATATCGGTTACCATCTTTTTTAATAATTGCTGGAATCTGTCGCCTTCGAATTTTCCTATTTTTAACGGCATATCCATATTAGAATCATTATCGAAGAACACTTGTGCCTGAGATAAATTGAAATCGCGCACGGAACAGTCAAACAAAATTTTAACATCCGTTCTCTTTTGGTGCAAAGCAACAAGAGAATCGAGCGTTATATTATCGCCCATTACAACATCTCTCATTGCTTTGGGCGATTTCCACTCTTCGACCATTACGTCGTGCCAATCTTCCTTGATTAGTAGCGAGCTGTCCACGTGTACGGTAACATCTTGCGGGTTGTTGAACAATTCAATCGCATCGTCTGCCAAAATAGCCGCTCCGAAACCACCGGCGCTCGAACCTGTAACGAGCAGCTGTTCGGGCGAATCATTGATATAGTCAAATATCTTTGTCACCAGCTTGCGATAATTATTGTATCCTTCGTAATAGATGGTTTTTGTCCTTCCGTCCAATGCGGTATATTCTTTTGTGTTCGTTCCCGCATGGAAATCGCCGTTACAATAGGGTACACCGATAAAAGTCCAATCTTTAAGGATGTTTTCTTCTGCGGAATTTCCGATTCCCCATTCCTTTATGGCATAAGTCATAACGTTCAGCCCCGTATTCATACGAGGATTGTAAAATCCGCCCTCAACATCCATAGACCTTGCGGCTGTATAATCGTTTACACTGAAACCGCCGCCATAAAAGTATAAGACAACTTTGTTTTCACTTCCTTTGCGAAAATATCCCTGCCATTTGCTGCCGTCTGAGCTGACTGCATCATTGATATCTACCGCATACCATTTACCGATTTCGGGTTCGCATGTCAATTCCGGTAAATCTTTACCCATGGTTTTATTCACGACAAAGTTTAATATACTGTTAAAGGATAAAGCAACGATCAGGATTAGCACTGCTGTAACCGAAAAAATGCAGATCAAATTCTTTTTCCTGCCTTTCCCTATCGTTTTTTTATCTGCATCGGGATTGTGCATATCTGTTTGTTCATTCATGTTTATATCTCCGTTTATTTAAGATTTTCAATGTAATTTAATAATTGCTCGTAGCTGCCCCTTGGATATTGGTTGATGTCCTCATGTTCTTTATTGATCAGGCAATCGGTCAGAAGAAATACATTTATTCCTACCGCCCGTGCTGTCATATCCTCGGCCACATCATTGCGAACCATAAGACATTCTTTCGACTGTAAATTCATCTTGTACAGGATTTCATTGTAGGATTCCGGGTTAGGTTTACAGTACCGTGAGTTTTCATAAGTAGTGATACATTCAAAATCTGAAACATCTAACCCTGCCCATCGGATACGGCTTTCCACAGGCAGACATTTTTTCTGCAAGAAGTTCAAAATATCCTCTCTTAAATTCCTTCTGATCCATCGGGAGCAATGTTCCGCCTAAATCAAGCAGTACGGTTGGAATACTTATTTTTTGATCTCAACGCTTCTTATGCGCTTTCTTGTCGCTTCTTGACTTGCATTAAACCACTCGATATAATAAAATCAAAAGACGTAGTCTTT
>CAKTAA010000145.1 GCA_934526185.1 uncultured Eubacteriales bacterium
CTCTTCGCCACCCGTCGGGACCGCCGGACCAGCGAATTCATCCCAATCGGTGTTGCATCGGATAGGGTTTACATGGCCGCATACTCTCGCATGCGCCGGTGAGCTCTTACCTCGCCTTTCCATCCTTGCCGCAGAAGCGGCGGTTTCTTTCTGTTGCACTTGCCCTGGAGTCGCCTCCGGCTGCTGTTAGCAGTTATCCTGTCCTATGATGCCCGGACTTTCCTCACGGTCAAAAGCCGCGCTGCCGCACAATCTCCTCTGGTTTTATTATATCTGAAAAATGAATTTTCGTCAATCCGCGTATGGACTGTCATAATGAATTTACAAAATATCTACACAGAGCAAGATACGTCTGCTATACTTAAAAAATAAGGTTAGCAAAGGGGATTGGACAGCTTTATGAATTGGATGATGCGTTTTTTTAACTGGTGGACACGTTTTATGAGCGGGCGGTATGGAATGGATCAGCTTGGTGTTGCCACAGTTGTGATCTATCTGCTGTTGGCACTTCCAGCCGGTTGGTTCCGCAATCCGATTTTGCAGTTAATCGCGCTTGCTTTTCTGGCGCTTTTTGTCTTTCGGTCGTTTTCCAGGAGAACCGCCAACCGCTATCGGGAAAATCAGGCGTTCTTAAAAATCTGGCGGCCTGTCTGGGCATGGCTCCGTCACCCAGTACAGACCTTTCGGGAACACCGTACTTATAAATACTATCACTGCCCTGCCTGCCGTCAGACCCTGCGTGTTCCGCGCAAAAAGGGAAAGCTTCGGATCCGCTGCCCGAAGTGCGGAACAGAATTCATTAAAAAGACCTGAGAAGCGTACCGTATTCGGTGTTTTATATTTAAGCATTATCCTAAAGAAATTGATAAAAGCGTCCCGCCGGAAATTCCGGCAGGACGCTTTTATCATTTCCTTATTCTACCGCAATATAGACGTCCATATAACCGACGCCATCCTTCTCATATTCCCGTTCAAAGCAGGAAATCACCTTGTCATCGTTCTTATGGGTAATTCCGTTCACCTGCATGTACGCCATCAGCGCTTTATAGGCATTTGGTATGATTGAGAATGGTTCTATAAACGGTTCTTTTATAGTGATCGCCGCATATTTCTGCTCCGCTTGAGAAAGAACTTCGGCGTCCTCTTTTTCCGGCAGACAAAAATCCTGAGGCAGCACGCAGGCGGCAGTATATCCGTGCATATGATATACGTTGATCTGCTCCTGTGACAAAAACGGGAAGTCCCATCCAATGACCACAGGCGAGCGGAGCTTATACGCATCAGCCCAGCTCTTTATACGCCGGATCGCGTCGTGTTCCGGCTCACGGCTAATTACCGTATACCGCACATATTGAAACGCCGCAATTATTTCTACGCGCAAATTCGAATATGCGTCATTCAGTTTGTTCATCGCCTCACATAGCATCGCATCCATAGAGCAGTTAAAATACTGACATAATTCAATAAGCTTATCAAGTTCCGGATAAGCTGCTCCGGACTCCCACTTTGAGACTGTCTGCCGCGACACGCCCATCTGTTCCGCCAGGCTTTCCTGTGTCATCCCTCTTCGAAGCTGACGTAAAAAACGTAAATTTTCAGAAAAATACATATAGCATCACTCCTTGTCCTGAGGTATATCCTAACAAAATATCGCGGCAACGTCTATCTATTTCCCGTTGCTTTTTTAATCAGACTGCCAACCATAAGGCGACATCCCCGGAGTTTTCAATAATACTCTTGACAAACAAGGTAGAATGCATTAAACTCATATTAGGTAGAACAGATTAAACCAAAGGAGGCGATACCATGCCCACACCAAAAATATTTGAAAGCGAATACCGTTTCTGCTCCATTCTCTGGGAGCGGGAGCCGATCAACAGCACCGATTTAGTCAAGCTATGTAAAGAACGGCTCGGTTGGTCAAAAGGAACGACTTATACCGTGATCCGGCGGTTAGCGGAGCGCGGCGTATTAAAAAACGAAAATACGATGGTTTCTTCACTGATTTCGCGCGAGGAAGCACGGGTAGCCGAGATTGACGAGCTGATGGAAAAGCGGTTTGACGGCTCGCTCCCCGCATTTGTCGCGGCGTTTACCAAACAGCAAAATCTCACGGAAAAACAGCTTGATGAAATCATGCGGATCATAGAAGAATAGGAGGGAACAGAATGAACAGCGTCTTTTTGCAGCTTGTAAACGTCAGCATCACCGCCGGATGGGTTGTTCTGGCGATTATTCTTCTACGGCTTGTCCTGAAAAAGGCGCCGAAATGGACGCGCTGCCTGCTCTGGCTTGTCGCAGGCGTACGGCTTGTATTCCCATTTTCCATTGAAAGCATATTCAGCCTGATACCGAGTGCAAAAACAATTGATACCGCTAAATACCTTGCGAAGCCGTATATTGACACAGGTTTTTCGGCCATAGACAGTCGTGTCAATGACTATCTGGGCGACCGCTTTTTTGAGGGGGTAACCGTACCGGCCGGCCATTTTGAAAATATTGTAGGGATAGCCGCTGCAGTCTGGGTCATCGGAATGACGGCAATACTTTTGTATTCGCTGGTTAGCTATATGCGCCTGCGCCGAAGCCTCCGGACAGCGACGCGGCTAAGGGATAACCTCTGGGAAAGCGAAGCCGTCAAGTCTCCGTTTATTCTGGGGATAATCCGGCCGAGAATATATCTGCCGTATCGTTTGAACGCAGAAAGCGCACGGTATATCATCGCACATGAACAGGCGCATCTGAAGCGCCGCGATCACTGGATCAAGCCAATTGCGTTCGTCCTTCTCTGCATCTATTGGTTCAACCCGCTAATGTGGGCCGCGTACATCCTGCTGTGCCGGGACATCGAGCTTGCCTGCGATGAAAAAGTCATCCGAACCATGGACAAGGAGGAGCGACAGGTATATTCCATAACGCTGGTACAGCACAGTGTAAACCGGCGGCATATTTCCGCCTGCCCCCTGGCTTTTGGCGAAGCCGGTGTGAAAGAACGCATAAAAGCCGTGATGCATTATAAAAAGCCGGCGTTTTGGCTGATACTTGCAGCGCTCCTCCTTTGTACGGTCGCGGCAGTATGTTTCCTTACCAATCCGCCGAGAGAGGAAGAAGAGGAACAACGTTCGTTTTATGCAACTGTTTTGGAAACAGAGGAAAAGCGGATTTTGGTGGAGCCTGTTTCCGGATCCGATGAACGAAACAGCGCCGACCGAATCTGGGTGAGCCTGAACGGAACAATTCCACGCATTGTTTCCGGCGATACTGTTCGGGTGGTCTACAACGGTCAGATTGCCGAAAGCTATCCGGCTCAGATTCATTCTGTGTCTTCTGTTTACATTGTAAACAATACGGATGACATCGATGTTAACGACGGAATCCGTTCATATTATTATTCCGGCTCACCTGATCCGGTTGCACCGACACTTCTTTTATCAGAGAAAGACCAATCGTTCCAATTCACTCTTTCGGCTCTAAGCAGTTATCTGCCGGTCGGAAAATACGAATGGAACGGAGAACGGCTCGTCTGCCGGACGGACGACGGTGAAAAAATTTATGTATTCCGATATGACAGCTATCAGGATACGCTTACGTTTCTTGCGTCAGAATCCTCGGATATTCCGGCTTACGCCTACGAGGAAGGCGGCGCTGCACAGTCTCCCCTTTCTGACGGCGTGGCTTTTACCCGGTCTCCCCTGCGCACAATCATGATAAACGATGAAATGACAGCTGCTTATGACACTGTTTCAGCAGATATTGACGGCGACGGAACGATGGAGAAGTGTGTTCTGGAATATGGCAGAACATCCGGCTTGTTCAGCTTTATCTTTTCAGCAAGCAGCAATGGCGAAATAAAATATCAGGATGCTTTCTTCCCCACGGAATGGTACGATCTGTTGTTTGTCAAGGCTTCTGACGGGAAAATCAAAGTAAAAGGTGTAACGCAAGGGGATTATCCCGAAACGCACTTTTTTGATATTTCCATAAAAGACGGCCATATCATTTTGTCAGAGAACGGGAAGTCTCTCCAATAAAAGAATTATATCACCAGGGTAAAGCAATCCGCAAACGCCAAGATTCAAAAGGCCAGAGAATTTTTGTTCTCTGGCCTTTTCCGCTGTAAAGAAGAGACAAACCTACTCTAAAACAAGTTTGTCTCTTTCGGTCAAGAGACTACGAAAAAATATTTTCGCGGTTTTGACGGAGAGTTTCGAACTCTTGAATTTATATGTTTGCTGAAAGATAAATTAAAAGTTATATCTTTTTGATTTGTTTAGCAAAATATAAATTCCAATCAACGCCAAAACAGTGATACCAAGTATCATATACATTGCTCTGATATTTACTTGATTTCCCAAAAAATAAAGATTGCAATCAAGGGAATCTTTTAGTTTTTCAATAACCTCTGTTGGAACACCTTGATTTTGCATTTCGGCAAGTGCCCCTTGCATTGTATGATTCCGGATAAGTGATGTACCATAAGTACCCGGCAAAAATGAGATTATTTTTTGCAGCCCTTCGCCAAATGAAGAAATAGGCATATATGCACCACAAATGAAACCATATCCCGCACTGATGATTGTACCTACCGC
>CAKTAA010000146.1 GCA_934526185.1 uncultured Eubacteriales bacterium
GCGCCTGTAGCTCAGCTGGATAGAGCATCTGCCTTCTAAGCAGAGGGCCAGGGGTTCGAGTCCCTTCAGGCGCGCCAAATATGGTGGATGTAGCTTAGTTGGTTAAAGCGCCAGTTTGTGGCACTGGAGACCGTGGGTTCGAATCCCATCTTCCACCCCACACAAACAAGCAGGGACACACGGGCCGCCGCGTGTCCCTCTTTATAAAGAATACTGGGGTGTAGTCTAGCGGTAGGACAGCAGACTTTGACTCTGCCCGTGCTGGTTCGACTCCAGCCATCCCAGCCAGATGAATGTCGAAAGAAGTCGATTCTCTTACAAGAATCGACTTCTTTCATGTTTTATGGTATATTGAGGACAATCGTTATATTTGGGGTAATAATTTTCCTGACTTTTTCGGGCAAAGAATGTAAGGACATCCTATCAGCTTGTTTGCTATAATCCGTTTGAAAGGCGGCGAACACATGAATACAATGACGCAGATTAACGAAGTAATAGAATATATTGAATCTCATTTATCTGAAAAAAATGATTATGAAATATTAGCTAAAATTGCATGCTGTTCTGTTTATAATTTACAGCGGGTGTTTGTATCGGTTACCAATATATCAATATCTGATTATATCCGAAAAAGGAGGATGTCCCTTGCGGCGTCTGATATTATAAAATCAAATGAACGAATTATTGATATCGCGGCAAAATACGGTTATAATTCGCCGGAATCATTTAACCGTTCTTTTCAGAAGATTTATGGTATGTCTCCCTCATCCATGCGTAAAATCAAGCCGCAGATAAATGCGTTTTCCCGTATTTCGGTCTCTATGGAAATGGAAAAAATAGGGAGGGGGATTTATATGAAAAATTGTATCGATTATGATTTTGAGTTTTCGGGATTTTGGGGCAGAAATTTTAATAACTGTTTTTCAAGCGCATATAAATACTTAACCAGAAATCATAAAAAGCTGGCACTTATTAGCCAAGAAGATTTTTTCTTTTTCTTTGGAACAATGAGCGGCCAGAATGTTACAAGACTTCCATATGATGAAACAACCGTGGAACCAGAATGGTTGATCAACAATACGATATCACAAATCAAATTCATCTTGGGATTTACAGGCTATGAATATACTGTTGTATCAAACAACTTTAAGCAGGAAGTAAAAAAATCAATAGGTGATGGAATACCTGTTATCGTTAAATTGAAAGACAATGATATAAACGGCTATAATTTAATAATCGGTTTTGATGAAGAAACATTTTTATGTCCCAATTTTAATAGTGATCCACGCCAAATTTTGAAAGATGAAGACATCGAGCTCCTTTACATATTAGGTGAAAAGAAAACTCCCCGATACACATATTTAGATGGTTTAAAACAAATAATAAGGGTTCTTGAACATAATCAGGAAAAGAATATTTGGGGTGAAACAGCGGATAAATTTAGTCACTATTGGGAGGAAGGATTAAACAATACTGATATAAGCGAGGTTAAGAAACGTTTTGATCGCACTGTCAAAATGATGTGGCACACTTTCAATTGCCATATATTGGGAGAAACAATGGGGAGGATTCAGCATGCTATAAGTGGATCCACAACAAATATTGAACGTTATAAACATGCCTGTGATCTTATCGGCGATGCTTGTTTTACCATGCACTTAAACGCATGGATTCCTATTGAAATTAATAATTTAATAATTTGGGACAATGAACAACGCAATTATAATTCTGAATGGGCTCTCGGAAACGCGGTAAATTATGCTATAAAAGCATTGGATCATTACGATAAAATCCTTTTGGAGGCTTTCAAAGAATTGATCGAAATAACAGTATAGCAAATTAATTGCAGATTCATGATTGAAAAAGCCATTGAAATCCAAACCCTTAGAGGTCGGATTTCAAATCACCCTCGAAAAAATCCCAAGATTCATTTAGTGTTACCTTTGCAAAAGAAAAAGTCTCCCGACGGGAGGTTTTTTCTTTTGCAGTGGTTAGGATGAGAGCGAACCGAAACGGCTGGGAAAGTGAGATAGGGCCGCTTATGTTACGCAATGTAGAATCGGCGGACCCAAATACGGGCCGTTTCATGAGGTCGTGCCACAGGCACGGCTTTTCGACATCCAGCCATCCCAGCCACGTCATCGTGGACTATGTATCGTTCGCGACGACTTTTCTTTTTGAAAAGTCATCGGCTCACTCACGCCATCGCTCCTCCTTTCCGCAAAAAGCCACGCTCGGCTCACCTGCTCGGTTGTAAATGCCTCCGCGACGGTTCGCTGTCGCTACCACCTTTTTGCGGGTTGCCCTATTCCACTTTTGAGTTGAAACGCAAAACCGTCCCTCCCCCGACAGGCGGGGGCTTCTTTCGGCTGAGATAGGATGAAGAAGCGGGCCGAAAAAACTGGGAGAGGCGATGGAAACGCCTATACTACGTGAAGTAGAAGCGGCGAACCAAATTACGAGTTGTTTCAATGGCGATGCTCTACGCACGCGGCTCATGTTTCGTCATGTTCCGGTTTTTTAATTAGGGTACGAGTAACCCTGTCCAGTATAATAGCCAGACATTCTTCTACGGTCTTTTTATTCATTCTAGCAATGTCTTTATATATACAGGATAGCCCATCCGGCAATTTCACTGTATAAGTTTTCATATTAACACCTCTTTAATCCCTTTCAAATCTTTTCTATAAAAGCCGTATACTAGAAATTTTTCAAAATATCAAGTGACCGAAGTATTCGTGTGCACAGCCACCCCATAATATTGTCGTGAAGCCAAAGTAGCGATAGGGGTGGATGCCATGAAACTAAACGAAGCGGTTGCAAAACGCATTGCCATGCTTTGTAAAGAAAAGAATATGACGCAATATCAGTTATCGATGAAAAGCGGGGTTCCGCAATCCACGTTAAGTACCATTATGAATTGTGTCTTTCCAAGCATGAAGTTGCGTATCATATATGAGATTTGTGAAGGGCTTGACATAAGTTTGGAAGAGTTTTTTCGTTCACCGTTATTTATACGGGAAAATATTGACGATTGATATACCCTCATAGAAAGGCGATTTCTGCATCGTCTTCCAATCTCCAGCCATCCCAGCCAGAAGGCAACCGCCAAAAACCAAGCATTCATGCGGGTTCTTGGCGGTTTTCTTTGTTTCGAAATCTGTACAGGTTCTTTTCTGTACCCCAGTTGTACCCCAATAAATTCTTAGTATGGCAGTTTTGTAACGCCGGATTTGATATCGTCTGTATCTACATGGGTATATACTTCTGCCACGCCTACCGAGCTATGGCCAAGCAACTGTTGAACCTCATGAAGGTTTGCTCCGCCCTTTAGAAGATAGGGGGCGTATGGGTGCCGGCATTTGTGCGGGGACAGATATTCCACCGGCTGACGCCCGCTTCATCAGATGCTCTCTGTCCGCCCTCTTCCAGGAGCAGGGGGGATAAGCCTCCGCTGACGGCGATCCTTGCCGCTAGAAACCTCCCAAACGCCTCCTCTAAAAAAATGGGTTTAAAAATCCCTGCGTCCGCCCCTCTTCCGCATTGCTTTTCCCGGCATCGGATGCTACAATGAGGGCATTCCCCATGGAAAAAGCCGACGGCGCTCGGCTAGGAAAGGATCGATGACCATGCAGATTTCCACCCTGAACCTGACCACGGACGGCAGGGTCAGCCTTACCGCCTATATCCAGCAGCCCTCCCCCGAAATGCCCAACCGGGCCGTCCGGCCGGCGGTGATCATCCTGCCCGGCGGCGCTTACGCCTTTTTATCCGACCGGGAGGCGGAGCCGGTGGCCCTGGCCTATCTGGCGGCTGGGTTTCAGGCCTTTGTGCTGCGCTATACCATCGGCGGGGAGTATGCCTTCCAGGCCGCCCTGGAGGATGTTTCCGGCGCGGTGGAGCTGGTGCGGGAGCACGCGGCGGAGTGGCACCTGGATCCGGATAAAATCGCCGTCTGCGGCTTTTCCGCCGGGGGCCACCTGGCGGCCGCTTCCGGTACTCTGGCGGCTCACAGGCCCAACGCCCTGATTTTGGGGTATCCCTGCATCCTGGAAAGCATGAGCCGGATCCTCGCCTTTCCCGTCCCCTCCCTGGATCAGGCCGTCACCCCGGAAACCCCTCCCGCCTTCCTGTTTCACACCCGGAACGATTCCTCGGTGCCGGTGGAGAATTCCCTGCGGTTCGCAGATGCCCTGGATAAAGCCGGCGTGCCCTTTGAACTGCACATTTTTGCGGAGGGTCCCCACGGGCTTTCCCTGGCCAGCAGTCTGACCAGCTCCGGCCGGGAAGAGATGGTTTGTCCCGACGTGGCCGCCTGGCTGCCCATGTCCGTGGGCTGGCTGAACCGCCTTTTCCATCTATAAACCCATCTGCGGTGGGAACAGGGAGGCACTTGGATATGAAACCCTACATCCTGGCTTTGGATCAGGGCACCACCAGCTCCAGGGCCATTCTTTTCGGCCCCGGTCAGCGGATTGTCGGCTGCGCACAGAAGGAGTTCACTCAGTTTTATCCCCAGGCCGGCTATGTTGAGCACGATGCGGA
>CAKTAA010000147.1 GCA_934526185.1 uncultured Eubacteriales bacterium
TTTTCAGACTTGATGGCCGACAGCTTTGGACGCATACAGAGAATGGCGCCGTTGCCACGAGGAACAGAAGCTTTATCCAGGTGATTGAATGCACTAATCAGTTCGCTGCCGGGATTGACGGAACGTTTAATCTCTAAGGGATGGAGCATACCGTCGCTCTCGATCACCATGTCAATTTCATTGGAGTTGCTGTCGCGGTAGTACCACAGCAGGCACTCCTTGGCGTTGTTATGGTAGGATTTCAAAAGCTCGGATACCACAAAGTTTTCTAAAATAGCACCATTGATTGCTCCGTTGGCCAAAATCTCCGGCGAGGAATAGCGCGTGAGATAAGCCACCAACCCGGTATCAAAGAAATACATCTTCGGTGTTTTCACGGTGCGCTTTAACAGATTATTGGAATAAGGACGCAGGAAGAAAACTACATCAGATTTCTCAAGCACCTGCAGCCAACGTTTGGCAGTATCATCAGACATACCGACATCCTGCGTAATATCGTGAACGTTCAGCATTTGTCCTGCGCGGCAAGCGGCGGCACGAACAAAATCACGGAACAGAAGCGGATCCGCAAGCTGCACCTGCTCTTTTACGTCTCGATCGATATAGGTTTGCAGATAGCTGGAATAGAATATATCACGATCAGAAAACTTGCCACTGGCAAGGCCGGGCATGGAGCCCTTCCAGATACGATCATAGATTTCAGCAATATCCGCAGGCGCGTTGGTTTTCTCGCGCTCTTTCAGTGCACCCAACTCTAAGGTGAAGGGCGCACATTTTCCGAATCCGTAAATCTCGTGCTGGGATAGGCTGGACATATGCAGAATGGCCACTCGGCCAGCCAGAGACTCTTGTGCCAACTCCATGAGCTTAAATGCTTGTGAGCCGGTAAGCCAATAGGTGCCAGGAGCAGCGCCTTTATCGATCTCCATCTTGATATAGGAGAAAAGCTCCGGAGCATACTGCACCTCGTCGATCATGATGGGTGTGGAATGGATTTGCAAAAACATAGCAGGATCGCGTTTAGCAAGACTGCGCTCCTCCATATCGTCTAATGTCACATATTCACGATCATCATTCATAAGCTGACGCAAAACAGTGGTCTTGCCCACCTGACGTGGACCCGTGACTAATATACAGGAATACTCTTTTGAAAGAGCAAGAATCTTTTCCTCGATATCTCTTTTGATATAAGCCATAACAGGGCCTCCTTAGGCAAATATTCGATACAATCGTATTTTAGCATAAAGCAAGAGACGCGTCAAGGCAATTATACGATTTAATCGTATTTTTGCCTGAATTACAGGAAAATATGCTATAATCTCCACGAAGGAGGTGGTGTATATGATTGTGCGGAGCACTCTTTGGAATCAATAAATAAAAGGAAGTAAAACAATCGTGATTTCCAAAGAACAGTTCTTGACGATCAAGCGAATGAAAGTGGACGGCGTCGCGGTAGCAGCAATTTCCAGAAAAGTTGGCGTGTCTGAGCCCGTTGTGCGCAAGTGGGCAAAGATAGATGAAGCAGGCTTTGATGCTCTCAAGCGAAACGATATCCCATACATGGATCAGTACCGCGAGTTCATTATCAGCATTCTGCGGGTCTGCCCACAAACCAGAGAAACCAATATCTTGTACCGGTTAAAGGAGGAATTTCCAGAATTCGAGTGTAACCGCAAAACCTTCTACAAGTACATGAAAAAACTGCGGGAGCAGACTGGCTTTTTGCAGTTCACCGGACGCGTTACCTCAGTGCGGGAGGAATCGCCACCGGGCTATGAGGCACAGTTGGACTTTGGGCAGTACCGCATGAAGGATATGTACGGGAAACAGGTGCGGGTATATTTCTTCTGCATGGTGCTTGCGTACAGTCGGATGCACTACGTATATTTCAACCGCGAGCCATTCACCACACGAACAGCCATACAAGCTCATGAATACGCATTCCAGTATTCCGGCGGTAGAACGCAGATGATTGCTTACGATCAGGATCGTGTGTTTGTAGTGGATGAAAATTTCGGCAATATCGTGTTGGTTCCCAAATTTGAAGAATACGTCAAAAAGGTCGGTTTTAGTGTACGCCTTTGTCGTCCACGGGATCCGCAATCGAAAGGCAAAGTCGAAACCTTTGTGCGATACATCAAAGAGAGCTTTCTGCAAGGAAGAATCTACAAAGGAATCGACGTGTTGAACAGTGAGGCTTTGCGATGGCTGGACACCGAGGGAAACGGTACCACAAACATACGCACCCGTAAACCGCCGCGAGCTATGTTCCGCGAGGAATATCAGCACTTGATCAAAGTACAGGCGGTGGATATTGGTACTTCTGAAATTCGCAGTGTCTCCGACAAATATGCGGTCAAACTGGATTGGAGCGTATATGAATTGCCGCGTACGGCGGTGAAACCCTACGATCAGGTGCGGATTGAAGAACAGGATGGTATGTTGCTGTTTTATCTGGCAGCCAGCAATGAGTTAATTCACAAATGCCCATGGCGGGAGTCTCCCGGTGGCACGACCACCTGCGAGGAAAACAGTCCAGCAACGGATTCGGTAGCAAGTAATTCCTTTCGGATGCGATTTGAAGCGTACAGCGTCGCTGAGGCATTTGCACGCAAGGTGGAGGAAGCAGAACCGCGGTATAAAAATCTACAGCTCGGCCGAGTGATCACCCTTGCAAACCTATGTAACGATGAACAGATTGTAGAAGCTATGGAATACTGCGTCAGCGTTGGGATTTGTACAGCAGCAGAAATGACGGCATATCTCATCTATCGTCATGAAAAGGAATATGCCCTAAAACGCATCTCTACAAATGCCTACTATCGCAACCGCGTCAGAGCGGACGAAATAAGGAGGGAGCAATAGGGCAAGCATCACTGAGATTCAGAACTTAGCTATGCGGCTAAGCCTCGGCTACATAGCAAAAGGTACTGTGGATTTACAAAACGAAACACTGTCTAATCTGGACTACCTGAAATACGTCTTTGAGTGCGAGCTGGCAGAGCGTAATAAAGCGGCCATACAGCGAAAACGCAAAGAAAGCCGCCTGCCGCACAAGACATTTGATACCAGTAACCTAAACCCAGGAGTCAAGTGGCATATTGAACAGTTGGAAACGCTAACATGGCTACACGACGCAACGGACATCACCATTATGGGCAGATGCGATTCGGGGAAAACAGCACTGGCCACCCATTTAGGTGAACTGGCACTGCAAGAAGGTATGCGCGTCTTTTACTGCGATGTGGACGGATTCCTAAACATCATGCGCAACAAAGACCGTATCGAAAGACAAAACCGGAAGTTCCGGTATATCACAAACTGCGACCTGCTCATTATTGATGAGCTAATGTACGTCGCACTGTCCGAACAGGATCTGCCCTTGTTCTATCGGGCAATCAATTTTCTAAGAGAAGAACGAAGCATTATTTACATTACCAATCGTGAACTGTCAGAGTGGCCGCAGGTGGCAAATGACAAACACCTGATGGAAACACTGACGCAGAAGATCACAAGCGGCAGTCAGCTTATACGGCTGTAACAAACACACGGCGAGCCGCCGTGGCCAAATATAGTATTTCGAAAATCTTGAAAATAACGGTCATAAAGACTGGATTATATAAACTGATTTTCCCACACTCAGGAAAAAGTCTCTCAAAACTTTCGGAAAATCCGAAAGTCAGGGAGAATAATTGCAGCACCGGGAGGAGGAGGTCAAATCCCTGGGGGTATTTTACCCAAGACGGGCGTGGGGTCACGCGCGAAAAATCGGGAAATCAAGTGGTGGGTACTTGACAATAATGAAAATGCACAAGCACTATACCGCAAACACGGTTTTTATATGACCGGAAAAATGCATCCGCTTTCGGAGCAGTTGTCCGAATTGGAAATGGTAATTTGACCATGACAACTTCCGGATTATCAATTCAAATGAAAATTCACACATCTTTTTGCATTTTATCTGCCTCTACGCACCGGTTAGGTAGTCTTTCGCAGATGAAAAGACCGCCTAAGAGCGGTCTTTTCGTTTTATACCGGACTTTATCGGCGTTTTTAAAAGAAATTTTTGTTCTGTAATTCGGAATAAAAATACCGAGAAGAGAAGCGCTTTTCGCAAAATGTAACACGAAAGTTTATAAAAATACGCCCATGCAATAGATAAAAGGGACAAACAGAACGGTAAAACGATTCTGTTTGTCCCTTTTGTGTGTTGATGAAAAATGGATTTGCTCCTTTAACCGGCTTACAATACTTCGATATTTACGACCTTTATTGCGCCGTCGATCTTTGCAAAGGATACGCGATAGTGTGTGGGATAGGTTTTGTCGATGTTTCCCCGCGCACGGCGGACATGATAGTCAAATGTAACCTCTGCTGAGAATGCATCTTCGCCGTATTCTGTATAATTGAAAATTTTGAGATTTTCAAACTCCGCGCTGTCATGGCTGATATACCAATAGCTTGAATATGTTTTGACAGAATCATAGAATTCCGTATCGGTATACAAGAG
>CAKTAA010000148.1 GCA_934526185.1 uncultured Eubacteriales bacterium
AGTAGATTCCCCACATCCGGCTTCCTTCAGATTCCACCTCACGGTGGACACCCTTGCCTTCGGCTATATCCTTCCCGCTGCCGGGTGGATTTGGGGCTTGCACCCTTTAGAAACGTGTGCCGCCAGGCGCACCACCACCATATAACGGTTTACCCGTTCATAAATAAACGGGTAAACCGTTATTTTTGTCTCCCTGATACCGCGTCAAAATTCGGTGCAAATCCAGTGACCGGCTCCGGGATTTTTTCGTACCAGTTTCCTCTTACTGGCGTTTTGCATTTCTCAAACCACCCTATCAGGTGCAAAACATGACCGGATGGCCTGAATATATTCTGCAAAAACATCAAAGGTATCAAGAAAATTTTCCCTTCTGATTCTGCAGCGATTCCGCAAATTTTTTCTAATATAAAATTCACAAAAATAAAAAACCGTATCAAATTTCTGTGGACAAAATTTGCCAAACAGGGTATAATATAGTTAAGATTTTAGATAGTATTAAAGAAGGTGATTCCGATGTTTTATAAACTAAGCACCTCTAAGAAATCCCAATTTTGTTTTCTCTGTATATTTTTTGGAGGTGTTCTCTTAATTGTGTCTGGATGTACAAAAAAGATCGATCAACCTACACCACTCGAGTCGCTTGAAACGAAAAAGCCATTTTCTCTATCGGTTAAATGCGAAAACACAGTTATAAAATCAGGTGAAACCTTGGATATCTTTTGTAGCCTAAAAAATAATTCTTCTATGGCTTATCGCATTAATCAAGAGATAGAACTTATAAATTTCAAAATTGACGGAGAGGTTACACCTTATATTTCTGTGGCGAAAAAAAATACCATTATGGGAAACTCTGAAATTTCTCGTACCATTAGTATTCAAGTGAACGAATTGGGCACACATGATATAACTATTTTCTCAAATTTCGACGTTATCGACGAAGATGACCACATACTTAATAATTACTGTATCGAGGTTCCTATTACAGTTACCGTAGAATAAAGGATGTTTCTTATGAAAGTTAAACGTAGATTTATTTCTCTTCTTTGTGCAATCGTTTTGATAGTAACAGGCACGTCTTTCTCTGCCGGAGCCTTTTCGGATTTTACTGTTGGTATAACTCACAAGAAATAAAAGACTATTTGGAAAATAGTGTACCTTTCTATCAAAACGGAATGGTTGAGCTTATTGCAGATGAAGAAAGTTCTCTTGCAACTCCTACTAAATCAGCATATCCTGGTAATTATATTTCTCATTCAGGAGGAACCGGAACAATAGGATTCAATGCATATTACAATGGAAAATGGGGTGTCGTAACCAATGGCCATATAGCTCCTTCCGGTAAATCTATGAGTTGTGCAGACGGTACATTAGGAACTCCTACTTTTTCATATATAGGTGGCAAAGTAGACGTTGCATTTATTCCATATCCGAGCGGATGGACTCCTACCTCTGCACTGAAACAACCAAACGCTGAAATTATATATCGTGAAGCAACCGACAGTGAAATGATTGAAGGTGGCCTTGTTACTAAATATGGAAACACAACAGGAAAAACAAGGAATGGACGTATACTGAGTACCAGTGTAGATGTAGCTTGTAATTATGGTGGCAGTATCGGCGTTAAAACGATTAAAGATTGCTTTTCCTATACTAATGCTACTGAAAAAGGTGACAGTGGCGGTCCTGTGGGCCGGGGAAAGGTAAGAGAAGTTTTCAGACTGTTAGGAATTAACTTTGCCAAAGGTTCTGACTGTGGTTTTGGAATAAAATTATCTAATATTAAAAGCGCATATCCTATGACGGTAAAAACCGGATATTAAATTTTTCACAAAATAAAGGGGCTGTAAAAAAACAGCACTAAAAGGAACCACGGTCATCAAAAAGGACGAACCGGAATAGCGGCAGGGCGCCGGAGATTCCCTTCCGGGTGTTCCGGTATCCCCTGCCGCTGTTATTTTACAGCGAGCGGATCGCTTATTTCAGTACGGTGCTTTCAATGCCAAGAAGCGTATTGGCCAGAACGATTTCTTTTGAATGGTCGCCGTAAACCAGCGCCCAGTGACGTCCCTCATACACCTCGGCCAGCTCCTTCACATCGCCGTCTATTTCAAGCTCAAGCTGAGTACGGCAGGACGCAAAGCCGGTATTCCTTACGATTTTGCCGGTCAGAACGACCATGCGATCCAATTTGTCGTGAGAAATACCCGTAACCGTGACCGTCTCGCCTTCCTTTCGAAGCACCTGAACGCCGCAGCCAAGATTTGGAAGCTCAAAATAATTATAAAGATTCAGGGGATCCTTAGCGTCCTTCTGACTGTACGAATATACCGTAGGCGAGGAACAGTGCGATACGAATAATTTATTATCTTCAGGGAATAAGTACGGATTCAGCATAAAGCACGGACATCCCGAGGCGTAGCTTGTGATCATCATATCGACCATCGTTGTTACATCTGCCTCGCAGGTCGCAACGATTCCCGCATCGTTCAGCTTGGAAAGCGCATAACATGCGGTTGCCTCAATTCCAGTATGAATCATTGAATATAAACAATTGATGGTCATTGCATCGGCGCCGGTTTCTTCTATTAGTTCTTTCAGAACATAATATAATTTTTCGGCATTTTTAGGATTTCTTTCAGGATGGGAGCGATCGGCCGCCGCGTCCCTCTGCATGCTCCCCTTTTCATAAGCGCCGTTCCAGTTTTCAAACAGCTGCATGAATTTCTCAGAGCTTATATGCTTCCACGTGACACCGAACTTTTGCTGGATCGCTTTAATCATTGCGTATCCCCAATTCCAGGAATGGTAGGGCTCATACATGACTTCGCCGACGCAAAGCGCCGTAGTATTTGCAATGCGGAATCGAACCTGATAAGCCTTTAAGAGGGCGCGCAGCTCCTCGGCATTCTTAACGACGTGAACGTCTTCGGATATTTTCAGGTATTCTGAAAGCTTTCTGTTGTCACGTACAAAGTACGGATAAAACACGGCGCCATAGGACCAGGCTTCACAATACGGGCGCGGCGCGATCAGGATGGGGCGGTTTTTAGAGGAAAGCGCCGCCAAAAAGAGATCCGTAATGCCTCCGAACGGATAAACGATATATACGTCGGCATCCTCCAGATCCAGAACGTTTCCCTCTGAAAGGACCGCATCCGTAAAAATGGTTTCACAGCCTGCCGGAATAACTGCTTCAAAATTTTTCCGAATTTCTGCCTTATCGGATTCTGAGAGCGGACGGTTTGTTTCTGTGCATCTGGTCAGATCTCCATCGAAGCGCGCGTTTACCGCCGCCGTGTCGGCCGTCGTGTTTCCGAAAATCAGTCCGGCAATTTTCATATTTCTCATGTTATTATCAACGCCTTTCTAAAAAATGTATTTCTTATTATAAAAAAAAGAGCGGAAATTCCAATAGGGAATTCTGCTCTTTTTATAGGAAAGTTTTGTCATTTCTTCTGCGGTAGGAGCCGGGCGTGGTTCCTACATGCTTTTTGAAAATCTCGTAAAATGTTTTCATGTCGCGAAAGCCCGCTTCGCCCGCCGCCGCTTTGACGCTCAGCTCGGTCGTATCCAGAAGACGGCAAACCTTCTGCACACGTTTCCGCTGAATAAAGTGCGTCAGCGTTTCCCGGGTATGTTTTTTAAACAGCTTGCTCAGATAAGACGGGCTTAAATACACATTGGAGGCCAGCTCCTGCAAATGCAGGGGCTTTTCACAATGGGCTCCGATATATGCGATTGTCCGTTCTACTGCGTCTGCGCCGTTTTCCGCAGGGTATTCTGAAAAAGCCTGTTCTTCCTGCTCCTTTCGAAAGGCATGAATCAAAAGCAGCGTAAGACATGCCCTTACGGCAGCTTCATAGCCTTTTGCTTTACGATTATATTCCCCATACATCTGCAGGAGAAATTGCTGAAGACAGGCGCCGGTTCCTCCGGACAGACGGAGATATCCTGGGTTTTCCCCGTTTACAGACAAAAAGCTTTTAAAAAAAATCCGGTAAAACGCGCCGAGAAAATCGTCCCCGCAGCCCGCCAGCGCGTCATCCAGAAATTCCGCCCGGAAAATGCAGTTGATGACGCCGAGCTTATTTTTCCCGCCGGACGTCAGAAAGCCGTGTACGATATTGGCATTCATAATAAACAGATCACCCTGCTGTGTCTGCTGCTTCTGGTTCCCAAGAATATGAATTCCCGATCCGTTTTCAATGTAGGCAATTTCGATAAAATCATGCGTATGCAGGCAAACCTGACTGACCTCCGTGCGGTGGATATTAAAAGGCTCTTCGCCAGAGAAATAAGCTTTTGATTCACAAACGGGATATTTCATATTTGATCTCCTGATCTTATGGTTTTCCGATTTTATCACAAAAGCAATTTAGAAGTCAATGCGGCGCAAATATAAAAACAGTAAGATGCTGTAGGATTACAATACATGTGTTACAGTTGAACCTAGAAAAAAATAGCGAAGTCCCGTTTCTTGTGTTATCTTTT
>CAKTAA010000149.1 GCA_934526185.1 uncultured Eubacteriales bacterium
GAGGTACATGGATGGAAAACATAATGACGGCGGCGATGGTCACCCGGGTAACGGTGCGCACAATCTCAATCAGCTGCATGCTGACAAATCGGCGGACGATTTCTACGTCTGAACTACAGCGCTGTACCAAATCACCTACGGAAGTATGTTTATGATAATCGTAGGGGACGTTTTGCAGATGCTCATATAATGCATTGCGTAAAACCATGGCCGAACTTTCCGAAGCATGGTTGACACAGCGGGCACGTATATACGAAAAAAGACCGTTGAGCAGCGTCAATGCCAGCATGATCAATGCACAGATATACAGATGACTGCTTAGAAAATTGCGTCCACCCCAAGCGGTCACTGTTTTTTCCAGTAATGGGGATAAAGCAACATCTTCGCCTGCAATGACAAAGTCGATGGTAAAACTGGTCACCATAGGGATGGCATAAGAAAGCAGAATGGTGATCACTACGGCAATGATCGCACCCACAAGATAGCGCTTGTAGCCATCTGTAATCCTGCCGATCAATTTCCAGTTGATACGGCGCTTGTTTTTCTGACTCAAATTCACTCACATCCTTTCTAATTCAAAAACCGGGCAAAGGCAAATTCCTTCCCCCGAGCAGCAGGAAAATGCACGTACCCAAAGCACTGATATACATCTATATTATACAGGATGAAGCAGAGTGGAGGTCAATCCCTTTTCTGACACTTTTTGTATATAATTTTCCTGCAATTTGTATAAACGCAGGTTAAAATCCTTTGGTATTGGTTATTTCAGGAAAATAACAGTTTTTTCGAGAAAATGTACAGGAAAATCCCCATAGATGTGCTAAAAAAAGAAAGATTGCATATCGGAAGGAAGTATGTTAATATGTATATATTAAATTACTATAAAAGTATCTTGAATTAGGAAAGTCAAAAATTGTAAATATTTTCTAAAAACAGGCAGAAAGCGCCGGAGGTGTTAAAAAAAACTTGACTAGGTATTTCCAAAATGTTAATATAATCCTAACGTAGGAAATGCTAAGTTTGCATCGGCATCGGCAGGGGCAGTATGGAGGGCTTGCACAAAGTTCGAAGGCTGAATAAAAAGACACTTATCGGAACAGTGATAAGTGGGATGTTGATGAAACCTTTTTTTGATTTATGGAATTTACAATTTTATATATTTCCCAATAAAAAAAACGATGGTGGTGATGTAAGAAAATGTCAGTACTTTTGAAGATGGAAAAAATCAACAAGCTTTTCCCTGGCGTACGCGCTCTGACTGACGTTGACTTCGAAGTGAGAAAAGGCGAGGTTCATGCTCTGATCGGCGAGAACGGCGCTGGAAAATCTACTTTGATGAAATGTTTGACAGGTGTTTACAAAGCGGATAGCGGAACCATTACTTTCGACGGTCAGCCGTGGGAAGTAAGCAACCCCAAGGAAGCTACGGACAAAGGTATCAGTATTGTTCACCAGGAATTCAACCTGATGCCTGCGCTCAGCGTAAGAGAGAATATCTTCATCTCCCGTGAGCCCAGAAAATGCGGCGGCCTGCTCATCGACGACAAGAAGATGAGAGAGGAATGCCTCAAGCTCATGGAAAGAGTGGAATTCAGTCTGGATACCGAAGCGGAAGTCGAATATCTCTCCACGGCTCATTGCCAGATGGTTGAGATTCTGAGAGCATTGCTCACCGATGTTAAGCTGCTGGTACTGGACGAACCGACTTCTTCCTTGACTGCTGATGAGACGGAACTTTTGTTCAAGACCATCCGCACTTTGAGAGACAGAGGCGTTTCGATTGTCTATATTTCTCACAGACTCGACGAATTTGAACATATCGTTGACAGAGTTACCGTTTTGAGAGACGGACATACCGTAGGAACAGATGATTATGCAAAACTGGGTCTCAACGATATGATCAAGATGATGGTCGGCCGTGAAATTACGGAGCAGTATCCGGAAAGACATGCCGAGATCGGTGAAGTTGTCCTCGAAGCAAAGAACTATGTAAGCCCCAAATTGCATGATGTATCCCTGAAAGTAAGAGCCGGAGAGGTATTGGGAATGTCCGGACTCGTAGGTGCAGGGCGTACGGAATTTGCAAGAGCGATTTTCGGAGCAGATCCTTATAACTCCGGTGAGCTCTATTTGAAGGGCGAGAAGGTAAATGTTAAGTCTCCTGCTGATGCAGTTAAGCTGGGCATTGCTTATCTGTCTGAAGACAGAAAGAGAGATGGTCTGATGCTGAACCAGGGCGTTGACTTCAATACTTATATCGCAAACCTGAAAGAGTATTCCAAGTTTGGTGTTGTAGATGATAAAGCAATCAATGAAACAGTTGCTGACTTCGTTGATAAGCTGTCTGTAAAAACGCCGAACTATGAACAGTGGACACAGTTCCTCTCAGGTGGTAACCAGCAGAAGGTTCTGGTTGCAAGATGGCTGTGCAAGAAATCAGATGTAATCATCTTTGACGAACCGACCAGAGGTATCGACGTTGGTTCTAAGTATGAGATTTACAAGCTGATCAATGAACTTGCAGAGCAAGGTGTGGCAATTATCATGATTTCTTCCGAAATGCCGGAAGTTCTGGGCATGAGCGACAGAATTATGGTTATGTATGAAGGCCGCGTAACTGGTGAAATCGGTATTGAGGAAGCAAATCAGGAAGTTCTGATGCATATGGCTTCCAATACGTATGAGCGTTATAAGAAAGAGTTAGAGCAGGAGGAAAAATAAAAATGGTTGCTGAAAAGGCAAAAAAGAAAAAAATTGAAAATCGCGGCAGTGCAAAGGGTCAGCAGATTACAATGATCTGCGTCATCATTGCCATCTGTATTCTTTGGTCTATCATGACTCCGTACTTCCTTACAGTAGATAACTTCGTAACGGTTATTCACACCATGTGCGTTACGACAATTGCTGGCTATGGCATGACGGTGTGCTTGATCAACGGTGGTGTTGACCTTTCCCTTGGTTATACCATTTGCTTTTCCGGTATTACCACTGCTATGGTAATCTATGGCGATGGCTCCAATAACGGTTCTGTTCCGCTGGCTATCCTGGTTGGTTTGATGACCGGTGTTATCGTCGGTGCAATCAACGGTATCGTTGTTGCTAAGTTCGGTCTCCCGCCCTACCTCTCCACGCTGGCAATGCAGATGATCCTGAAGGGTCTTGCATATTTGCTGCCCGGCCTTGGCCCGGTTTACCTCTCTCAGGCTACCAACTTCAGATTCATCGCTCAGACGAGAATCGGGGGCGTTCTGCCTATCACCTTCATCTACGTTGTGGTAATTGGTTTGATCATGTGGTTCTTCTTGAGAAAGACTGTACTTGGCAGAAGATTCTTTGCAATCGGCTCCAATGGTGAAGCTGCAAGACTTTCCGGTATTAATCTGGCTAATACCAGAATCTGTGCTTACATCGTGACCAGCTTGCTGGCTTCTGTTGCAGGTGTTCTCCAGGCTGCAAGAATTAATGCTGGTACGCAGAATACCGGTGTTGGTATGGAAGGTGATGCAACGGTTGCTGCAGTTATCGGTGGTACCTCCATGGCTGGTGGTCATGGTACACTGCTCGGCTGCGTAATCGGTGGTCTGTTCATGACACTGCTCAAGAACGGCATGAACCTGTTGAACATCAACGCTAACTGGCAGTTCGTATTGATTGGTGTCTTCCTGATTATATCCGTCGTAATCGACAAGATCAGAAGAGACGCAGCTATGAACAAACTGACCGAGTAATCTCGAATTTGAAAACTCCCGGTTTTCCGGGAGTTTTTTTATATATTTTATTTATCTGCTTTACATAGGAATTTAAGATCTTTCATAAAGATATGGAGGATCTCTGGGTATAAACAAAACAGATGCAAAGATAAGTGAAATATATGACTGTACAATAGGCATTCTAATTATATAAAGGAAATAGGAAATGCCCTTATCCTTCGGAATAGGAGATAAGATAATCATTTGTATCTGTTAGCTTTTGGTTTCTGACGAAACTTCGAAATGCACAATAGCTGGGGTTTATTATGAGGATTTTAGAGATTTAAGATAATGTTAAAAGTGAAAGCATGGTAGCAATATTCCATGGTACTATTGCGTTGCAATCTGTAAAACAAAAGAGGTTTAGCTGGTTTCGGGTTAAGAATTTGCCCATTTTAATACCTCAAACGAATAGAGACGTCAAAGGGCGCGTTATAAAATCGATTTTCCTGCGAGAATAAAAATTGCTGTTTTTTTTAACAGTAATTTTTTACAATAAGCTCGTTTTTCTTTGAATTGATATAAATGTGTCGTTTTATTATAAAGAAGGGGGCGGATCTATCGTACTATTGTCTCAAATAGAAATATTTGGAAGGATTTCTCTGCGAAAATAACAATTCAAAAGACACTTCGCGCGCTTGGTATCACCAGCAATTACGATGGCTATCGG
>CAKTAA010000150.1 GCA_934526185.1 uncultured Eubacteriales bacterium
GTAGATATCATCATGAATTCGGGAACGGCAGGCGGCATGGATCCAGATCTTGAAATATTTGATACAGTCATTTCTACAGACGTTTGTTACCACGATGTTGCACCAGATATTTTGACGGAATTTCATCCATGGATGAAGTCTGTGTTTTTTGCGGCAGACCCAAAGCTGATAAGCTTGTCAAAATCCGCAGTGGACAAGCTCATGCCCTCTGGAAAAGTGGTTTGGGGGCGGATGGTAACAGGAGAGCGGTTTATAACTGATGCGGGACGGGAGAGAATTGATGATAAATTTGCGCCCTTGACGGTTGATATGGAAACTGCAAGTATTGCTCATGTGTGCTATGTGAACGCCATACCGTTTATCTCTATCCGCTGTGTGACCGATACCGCAAAGCACAGCGGCATGGATAATTTTGACGAGAACTGCGCTAAAGCCTCCGCTATTGCAAAAGACATTACAGTCGCCTTGCTGTCAGAAATCAAAAGAGCATGGTGAGCGTGAACGATATGTAGCTGGAGGAATACGGTATAACAATAATTCAGGAGCGGCTAAAAGATCTGCGTGTCGTGCGCCTTTTACTTTGGAGCAGCTTACGGTGGCCTTTTTTCTCCAGTCTGCTTTAAGCCGTGTGAAGGGGAGACCATTTAAGGACATCTGTCAGTATGCTTTTATCAAGCTGACGAGGTTTTACGAAATGCCCGCTGATTGTCTGCGGGGCGCGCTGAAACGAAAAATTGCCCAAACGCTGGTCTTGTCGATCTGCGATTGAGTGATGATATGATGAAACAATTAAAAACCGGACGGATAAACAATGATTCTCTTCTGTGCGGGTTCTCGCCACTCTCGAATTTTACCCGGCTTTTGGCCGACCTTAAAATTTATGTAAATGGCATAACAAGAAAGCAAGAACAATAAGCCAATACCATTGTGGACGCGGTGAGTGCCCCGATTATGAAGCCGTACCATCCCAGCCTGCCGAACCGAACCCCAGTTAAGACAGCTTATCGCCGTTTGCATGGAGGCTGACAGCTTCTGCCGCTGTGCGATACAGCAGGGCATAAAAGGTTGTCCTTTCCTTGCGGAAGATGACAAGAACGATTTTTACATCGTCCCGGAGGACAACCTTCTGGAAGATTTCTTGCAGACTGTTGAGGAAACCGACAGCCCGGACCGCGCACCGGAACAGACGGCTATGGTATTTATCTGTAAACGGTTCCGTCTGAACTATGGGAAGCTGTCAGAGGAAAACGGAAGTGGCTGAGGGACGCCCAAAAGTCGGATTCACTGAAAAAACAAAGCTTCAGCGGAGCCGGAAATGAAAACGATAAATAGAAAAGAGCAAGGTGCCTTTATGATTATACGACAAGAAAGAACAGCAGATTATGAAACTGTATATACAGTAATAAAAAAAGCCTTTGACAGTGCTGAACACGCCGATGGAAATGAGTCTGAATTGGTAAATGCGCTGCGAAAAGGGAAGGGATTTATTCCATCCTTATCTCTGGTTGCTGAAATAGATGAAAAGATTGTAGGGCATATTCTTTTTACAAAGGCAACGGTTGGAAAGACTCCCGTTTTAGCCCTGGCGCCGTTATCTGTTTTACCGGAATATCAAAAGCAGGGAATAGGAACCGCTTTGATAAAAGAGGGGCATCGGATTGCCAGGGAATTAGGATATGGATTTTCGGTTGTATTAGGAAGCGCAAATTATTATCCGAGAGTCGGGTATTTGCCTGCAGACACCTTTGGCATATACCCTCCTTTTGATGTGCCGAGAGAAAATTTTATGGCGTACAAGTTCAATGAAAATGCACCTGATGTTCAGGGCATTATTCAATATGCAGAAGAATTTGGAATCGGTTAATGAGCCGAGACAAAAGCAAGGACAGGCGATCCCGTCAATGGTCAGGAGGAATGGTGAATAAACGCTTCGCCGTTGACAATCTGATCCCCCTTTGTTCATTACGGCAGCGCAGGCAGGGTATCAGGGAAAAACAGGCAGGAAAACCGCAAAGTGGCTTCCCGTCCCTTTCAATATTGGGAGAAAGAATGCTGCAAAAAGAAAAAGGGCTGCTTAGCGCTTTGTGGGATTGGCAGCCTTATCTGTCTATTCAGCGCCCGGCGGTCAATGCCGGACGTAAACTTGTGCATTCCCGCCTTGACGATTGCCCGCTGTCCTGTTGCTTTTTCGGGAGTGTGGCCGTAACTTCGGAGTATTTTATCCACAAGTCGGAATATAGGACGGGGGTTTTTATATACGCTTTGTCTGCTGCTGAAACCAGTTCTGTGCTTGCGGGTTTTATACGATGCAATCACCCTACTGTTTTCCAGTTGCTAAAACTTTGGTTTTGGCGGCGACGGATTTTTACGGCAATGCAGACATGGTATCATACCTTATGCTTTTCTTCGCAAAGTCGTGTGCTAGGGGACAGGACAAGACTCTTTGAAATTCAGCCGACAAAACAGACGGTGCGTCGTCCTGCTTGGAAGCATATGGCGCCGTTTGTTGTCAGCCGTCCGTTTTACGGTTTGCGTGTAGTTGCTTGTAAAACGGAGCTCAAACAAAGTACAAATAAAAAAACACGGATAATAGGGAAACGGAGTATAAACAGGCGCGGGCTTGGATCTTTGCTACCTGTTTGAAGGAATGTTGTTTCGAAAACAGATTTACGTCAGGCCGGGATAAAAGTGTCTTATTAAAAATAGTCCACTTCATCCGGGCTGGAAAATGCGTCATGCAACATGGATCTGTGAAGGTTTTGAGGATAAAGAATGCAGATAACAGAAGTGAAAAAGAATAAAAAGCAATACTTACCCCTGTTGCTTTTAGCCGATGAGCAAGAAAGTATGATCGATCGTTATTTGAACCGGGGAACCATGTATATTTTAGTGGACCATGGAGTAAAAAGCGAATGTGTGGTTACTGACGAGGGGAACGGTATACTCGAAATAAAAAATATTGCTACGGAACCAGCTTTTCAAGGAAAAGGCTATGGCAAGGCTTTGATGGATTTTTTGGTATCAAAATACCGAGGGCAGTATACCGTTCTTCAAGTCGGAACAGGGGCCGGAAGTGCCGTTGTTTCTTTTTATGAAAAGTGTGGTTTTACGCCAACTCATATTGTTAAAAATTTTTTTACGGATTATTACGATCATGTCATATATGAGGATGGGATTCAGTTAATAGACATGCTTTATTTACAACGGAAATTATAGCTTTTCCAATCAGCCAGAGTTGAAGCCCCGGCTGCGCAGATATCTGCGCAGCCGGGGCTTCGGCCATTCAGCCTATTCCCAGGAATGGATTTTTATGCGGGCAATTTCTTTTTCTTAATCCATGCAACCGTATCTCGAACCGTTTGATATAGGTCTCTAGGCCGATATCCTAATTCCATGGTTGCCTTATCGTGTGAAAAACGGTCATTGCTTGTTAGGGTATAGAGGGAATATTTCGTATATAAGGGCCGAATTTTTTTAAGATGCGCATACCATTGCATAAAGGGAACCGCAGCTTTGGCCATCCACATCGGCAAAACAGGAATGTGGCGTCCGCCATAAACGGCCTGGACCATATTCAGTACGTCCTTGATTTCGTAATGTCGATTCGAAAGAATATAGCATTCTCCACTGCGTCCTTTTTCTGCAGCGCTCAGACATCCTGCCGCAACATCACGTACATCTACCAGGTCATATCCGCCCCGCACACAGGCCGGTAGTTTTCCTTTTATATAATCGCTGATCAACTGTACCAGGTGATTGGATTGTGTATCGTACGGCCCGATAATCCCGGATGGCTGAACGACGACTGCATTCAATCCGCTTTTGGCTGTATCCAAAACGATTTGCGTTGCTTTTGCTTTGGTTTTTGCATATCCGCCAATGACCTTCTCGGCAGAAAAAGATTTGATTTCGGATAAAACCTGATTGTCCGGTTTTTCCGGAATGGCATGCACTGAACTGACGTAGACCAACTTCGATACGCCGAATTCTTTGCAAAGCGTTACGATGTTTCGGGTCCCAATGACGTTTACATCGTACAGTCGTTTCGACATTTGGTCCGAGATATCAATCAAACCGGCCGTGTGGATCACAATAACCTGATCGGCTTGAGTGTTTTCAAATAAAGGTTTTAAACTTTCTTTTTGGGTAACGTCCCCATGATAATAAGTTAAATTTTTTTCGTTTTCTGCTGTCTCATTCGGTAGAATAAGTCCACGTATTTGAACGTTTTTCTTTTTCAGCATTCGGATCAGCGTGCCGCCGAGATGTCCGCATGCACCGGTAATTACATACAATTTGTTCATGAAAAACACGCCTCCTTCATACAAACGTATCTTGCAATCTTGGTTCAATTATAGTATAATACAGACAAAGCAAAAGTG
>CAKTAA010000151.1 GCA_934526185.1 uncultured Eubacteriales bacterium
TCTCGAAATTTCCTTGCGCGTGTGCGAAAATCCGCAGTATTATGCATACAGCGATCATCTGTTGTATGTCGGAAAAGTTAAGGGTAAATAATTGTTTGTCAGTGAGGGAAGAAGATGAATGCTTACAGGGTAATTGATGAAAAGACATGGAAAAGAGCCACGCATTGCGCGGTTTTCCGAAACTGCATAGAACCGAGTTTTTGTGTAACCTTTGAGCTGGATGTTACGAAGTTTTACCGCGAAATTAAAAAGAAAGGGTTGTCATTTACTTTTTCGCTGATTTATATGGTAACAGAGTGTGCGAATCAGATTGAAGAGTTCAGGTACCGTTTTTTAGATGGCAAAATAGTTTTGTTTGATAAGATAGACACGGCATTTACATATCTTGATAAGGCAACAGAACTTTTCAAAGTGGTAAACGTGCCGTTTGAGGGCAGTATGCAAGAATACTGCAAAACAGCAAAACATAAGGCGGAGATGCAAAAAGATTATTTTACGGGACCGCTCAGCAATGACGTGTTTCAATTTTCGCCTATGCCGTGGGTAACGTATCGACATATTTCGCATACAAATTCGGGCAAAAAAGATAATGCAACGCCGCTTTTCGATTGGGGTAAATTTTACGAAAAGGATGAACGGCTGTTACTTCCTTTTTCCGTGCAAGTTCACCATTCTTTTGTGGATGGGGTACACATTGGGAAACTGGCGGAAAAATTGCAAGAAAAGCTGAATTGCTACAATTATGAAGATAAATAACGGCACAGAACAACGAATAAATTGTCCTACGATGTAACGAAATAAACTTTGCTTGTTGACTTACGATTTTATAACCGGATTGTTCAAATTAATCTACATAATTTGCGGGAGCATAAAAATTAAAATGAAAGAAATTATCGTCAGAAGAATGAAAACAGAAGAATATTCTCTATTGAAAGAGTTTACATATCTGGCGATCTACGTTCCGCATGGTGTGAAAACACCTCCCAAAAGTATAGTAGAACTACCTGAATTAAAGATTTATTATCAGGAATTTGGAACGGAAAAAGGAGATATTTGCCTTGTTGCCGAAACCGATAACAAAATTGTCGGCGCGGTATGGACGAGGATAGCAAACGATTTTGCCCATATCGATGATAATACACCATCGCTTGCTATTGCTGTTGCAAAAGAGAGCAGGGGGCATGGGGTAGGAACACGTCTGTTGAATGAGATGTTTGCTGTCCTGAAAGATGCGGGCTTTCTTTCCGTCTCATTGTCCGTGCAAAAAGAGAATTTTGCTGTAAACATGTATCATAGAGTAGGTTTTGAAGTTGTAAAAGACAACGGTGGGGAACTTGTTATGAGAAAGAAGTTGTAAGAGGAAGGCAAGGGATGAAAGGGTTTGAGAGAAAAAACAGATACTTTTCGCTGTGCGGATTGAATTGTGCTCTGTGCCCGATGTACGTCGGTGGATATTGCCCTTCTTGCGGGGGCGGGGCAGGAAATCAGTCTTGCCGTATAGCAAAGTGTAGCATTGAACAGGGCGGCATCGAATTTTGCTTTGAATGCAAAAAATATCCCTGCGAGCATTATGGTGAAGAAGATGTGGTTGATTCATTTATCACCTATCGAAACAGGAGAGCGGATGCTGAAAGGGCAAAAAAGGACATCCGATCTTATATCAGGGAACAGGAAGAAAAGGAGAAAATTTTGCTTTGGCTCTTATCGGAATGTAATGACGGTCGAAGAAAAACACTGTTTTGCACGGCGGTCAATCTGTTATCATTGCATCAACTTGAAAAAGTGATGAATGTTTTGCAAGAAGATAAGACAGAGTTACTGAAAGAGAAAGCATCTTTGGCGGCGACATTGTTGCAGGAGGAAGCCAAAAAACAGGGAATTTCTTTGAGCCTAAGAAAAAATACAGAGAGGAGGTAAATTTATGAAAAAATACGAATACATGACCGTAGATTTAAGTGCAGAACCTTCGTTTAATGTTCATGTAAAAATGGAAAGATATATCGAAAAACTGAATGAATACGGAAGACAGGGGTGGAGATTGATTTCAGGAACAGATGATTGGAAATTTTCAGTCTTTGAGCGTGAAATTGATGAGTCAAAATAAAGTTTGCAGTTTTATATATAGGGATATAGAGGAAGTAACAAAATGGAAGTAGTATTTAGCGAAAGTGCTGCGGGATGTCTTTCTGTTGCAGCACATAAACGGAAATTTACGGATGCAGTAAGTTCTGCTATTATTGTCGGAGCTGCTGGGGAAAGCCAGTCTCAAAATCAGGAAGAAATTCAAAAAATTGTCAAAGAGTCAGAACAAAAAGAACGTATTAACTGGGAAAGTATGATACCTCTTGAAATTGAGCGAAACGATATTTTCTGTTTTCCTCTTTCGCTGAGCTTTGGCGATATAACTGAACAAGAGATAGGGGAACAGCGAGAGAAGGCACTAAAATGTCTTGTAAATTTTTATCCTGACGATGTAAAACCTGCGGCGTTGGAGATGCTGAGTACCGCAAAAAAGAACTTAAAAGAGTTGTTTTGCCGCGCTAAAAAGGGTGAATCTATTAGAATTTGGACAAGTGACACTCCTGATGAAACATGCGGATTTTATTGGTTAATAAATCAACTAAAATCTATTGGCTTTGAAAATCTTGATATTAACTATATAAAACTTCCTGACTTTCATGTAATGCCGGATGGAACCGTAGTGATGTACTCTGGCTGGGGGGAAGTAGCACCTCACCAATGGGGAAATTTAGCACGTCTTGGACAAAAGTTGCCGGTAAACTACATGTACGCCTTATCCTTTTGCTGGGATCAGCTCAAACAGGAAAATGCACCGCTTCGGGCAGTTGTCAACCGACAACTTGTAAGTGTTCCTGAGGATTTTTACGATTCATTTATTTTTCGCGAGTTAAACAAGCAGGAAGATGAATTTATGGAGGCTTACTTAATAGGAAAAGTGTTAGGGAACTATTCGCTTGGAATTGGTGACAGTTTTCTTGCATTAAGAATAGAAAAATTTATAAAGGACGGTATATTGCAGCCGATAACAAAGGCAAAGTCGGAAGATCCGTCTTATCACAGAATGTTAAGAAAGGCGAATAAGCAACCAAGTGTATGATGCTTATGAAAACTGTTTGGTGTATAAGAATAATTTCTTTTTGAGATAAAGTGAATGAGTAAATAAAAAACTCCCGGCAATTTTGTCGGGAGTTTTTTATAAGATGACTTGCTGTTGTCATGTTTATTATGGTATAATTCAGAAAAACAACAGAGGGAAATTATGCTTGATAAATGTCCGAGCGAGAAAGAAATCATAAGTTTAGTCGGTAAACCGCTGTATAATATTTGGCTTTCCTTGACTGAGTCGATTGATGCGAAATATGAAATGGAGCGTTTGTGGAACAGCGGCGGTAAGATGTGGAAGTATGAATATAAATACCGTCGGGGCGGGAAAACGCTGTGCGCTCTCTATGCAAGAGAAAACTGTATCGGTTTTATGGTGGTATTCGGGCAAGAGGAGAGGGCTAAATTTGAGGCAAGCAGAGATGGTTATTCAAAAGAAACGCAAAAAGTTTATGACGAAGCACAGACGTATCGTGACGGTAAATGGATAATGTTTGAACCGAAGGATAGTTCTTTATTTGACGATTTTATAAAAATATTATCCATTAAAAGAAAGCCGAACAAAAAATAATTATGCAAATCGAAAGACTATTTGAAATTGTATATATTTTGCTCGAAAAGGGTACTGTGACTGCACAAGAACTCTCAGATAAACTGAATGTTTCCAAGCGCACGATTTTGCGAGATATTGAAACGCTTACGCTTGCCAAAGTACCTGTATGCACTACGCAGGGCAAAGGAGGCGGTATTTCTTTATTGAATGGGTATGTTCTTGATAAAGCAGTATTGTCGGACGAAGAAAAAGAGCAAATTCTTCTTGGTGTAAAAATGCTTTTACCGACCGGACATGCAAACGATAAGGCTCTCTCAAAACTCAGCACTTTTTTTTCATTAAAGAATACAAATTGGATAGAGATTGATTTTTCCCGTTGGAGTAATCCTGCGCAAGATCGCGGGAAGTTCGATGCCTTAAAAAATGCAATTCTGCAAAAGAAAACGCTCGCATTCTCTTATCCGGATTCAGCAGGAGAAATTTCGCAGCGCAGGGTATATCCTTTGAAACTTGTTTTTCAAGGCCAATCGTGGTATGTTCAGGCTTTTTGCCTTTTGAAAAATGACTATCGGACATTCAAAATCAATCGCATGCTTGATATATGTGTGCTGCCTGAAACATTTGATGCAGAGGAATATACGCCGCCATCCGTAGTCCCTGAAATTAT
>CAKTAA010000152.1 GCA_934526185.1 uncultured Eubacteriales bacterium
GGGAAAAGCCGTCAAGGACGCGAAGCGCGAAGTTTATCCTTGACGGCTTTTTCTGGCTTTGCTACTTGTCATCTGTCAAAACGGAACTTGGGTAAGGCTTCCATTAAGTATGCTTTGAGGTAGTCTTGAATATCATCGTTGATGCTCCCTTGAAAGTAGGACAAATATTTGATGTAGCCGGTGTAGTGCTGGATAACTGTGCTTACTGCTTCCGGCTCTCCGGCTGCTGCTCTTATAATAATTTCATAGGGCAGCAATTTGTATTTCCTATTCCTCAATCTCGAACGCCTCCATTTCTTTTCGCATTAAGTGTAATGCTTTTTTCCGTCTGCGGAAAATTGTGCTTCGGTTAATACCACATATCTTGCCAATTTCTGCGTCGCTGTGGCCGAGGTAGTACCGCAAAAATAGGACTTCCCGCCGCTTTTCCGGTAAGTTCATAAGCGCGGCTGCTAACTGCTCACTTTCCACAACAACTGTTTTCCCGCGAACAGTAAAAGTGGTAGTCACATCGTATTTCACGAAATACTCGTCTGTTGTAGTAACAGGCTCAAAATCAAACTCACGAAGATAGTCAAGGGACACTTCAAACTGCTGCTTTTTCCGTATTTTCTTGTAAACGCCCAGTGCCGCATGATAAAGCACAATCTTACAAAAGGCGTTGAAAGTGCGCTCGATATGCTCCCGGTACTGCTCACTATTTCTCATACTTTTCACCCCCTTTCTTCTCAAGCAGGGGTCAAAACAGCAAACGCCCATGCAGCATAAAACCGCATGGGCGTTGGAAGTAGGAATTATAAAAGGTAATTATATGACTTGTGTATTCATCTTCATGGGTGCAAAATCCCGTATAAGTGCAAAGGCTTTTTTTGACCATAGGTTATGAGAAATAAGAATCAACATAATAGATACCTCCAAACAAAATAACAGAGCCGATAACCGCATTTTTATCTGCGTGTTATCGGCTCTGCGTCTGTGCGTCCGGCTCTTGGATAACGGATATTCTCATGTGCTTTACGCTAATTAGCGTTTCCTGTTTACACTTCGGACAGAACAACGGGAAGTGTTCAAGTACCGTGTCTTCCCGCAACCTTATCCGCGTCTTGCTCTTGCAAATAGGGCATAATAGCCAATGTTTTCCTTTATTATTTTGACGTTGATCTTCGTCCATAGATAAATCAATCTTTTTATTCAAAACGGTTACACCTGCTTTTTCTTTACAGGTATCCAAACCTCATAAACAGTATTTTGCGGGTCGGGATTAAAGTAAACTTCAACATCCGGTCCATAGGTAAACTCATAACCGGAAGTTGGAAGCCACTCTGTTACAATGCGTTTTTCTAATTCTTGAATGGATTTTCCTGTTCCCGCGCCCGGAAAAATTGCCCACATACAGCTTGGAATGGTGTACTCTTCCAACGAATTGTCAATTTCAGCAGAAGAAGAAACCGCTATATAATATCTCCATTCTTCATCATCGCTGCAAGCACTTACACCTAAAACTCCCTGCGGCTCGCGATTCATCAGCGAGATGATTTTTTTAATGGTGCCGTCTAAAACTGCACCTTGCCACATTTGCGGCACTTCTGAAAAGTTCTGTTCGATTTCTCTGCTTAACGGGAATGACTTTCCAATAATACGAAACGCCTCTTTGGTTTCAATCCGATAATTCATTTCTTCCACTCCTTTGACGGTGATTTTGATGGTAATGGGTGGAAATGATTTGATTACGATACCCTCGCTCTTTACTGACGAAGGATTTACGCCATGAACAGATTGAAACGCCCTGTTAAACGCAGTAGGCGAAGCATACCCATATTTTGCAGCTACATCAATGATTTTTGCGTCGCTGCCTTGCAGGTCAACAGCCGCAAGCGACATCTTCCTTTTACGGATATACTCGGACAAGGGCATACCGGCTATATACGTAAACATTCTTTGAAAATGATACGCAGAGCAACAAGCAATTTGTCCGAGTTTTTCATACTCGATTTCGCCTGTTAGATTTTCTTCTATATAGCGAATTGCCTCGTTAAGTCGTTCAATCCAATCCATATTCATTCCCCCTCTACCTATTCCATTTTATCAACCTACAAAGGACAAGTCCTCTCTTTTCCTGCACAAAAAAGAGAGGCAAAAAGATGTTACATTCAGTAATCATCATCTGTTAATTACAGGGGTGATCTTTATCCTATTTGCCAAGCATACGCATGATTGCCTTTAATGGGTTTTGTATTTCTGCGGCAATCTCATCTTTATCTTTTTTGTATTTTAAATAATCCAAAGCCTGCTTAATTTTGTTATCGGTATTTTCGTTTATCCCCATAACAGCTTCGATATTTGGCACCATCCAAAATAGTTGTGCAGTTGGTACAAATTCTTTTAATGCCTTGTTTTTCTTCGTATGATTATCATTTTCTTTTTCAAGTTTTTTCCTCTTTTCTGGGTCAGTAATGGTACTCACATCTTTTATATCATCATCTGCAACAACTACATAAGGAATTTCAAAGGCCGATGCAACTTTCGCGAAAGTTATCAAGTTACCTTTACCGCCGCACTCAATAACAGATATTCCGTATCGGTCAATGTCGATACCTAACAAACGTCCTGCATAAGGAAAAGCAAATTTTTCTGTTGCTCCCTCGACCAAAACAACCCCTTTAGCAAAGAACATTTCGTTTCGTTGGTTGTCAAAATAGTTCTCAAGTTTTAATGCTTGTTTTTCACCTGATATAATGTCGTCCTTTTTGCAAAGTTTTGCTGTTGTTCCATTTGTGTTGTTCCTTCGGATTATACAAATATTTTCTGGCTCATACAAACGAACAAAGGTAGGGGAATGTGTTGTTATAAAGACTTGATTTTGCTCTCCCAGCCGGGAAAGGATATTACTAAAATATCTTTGCTTTTGTGGATGCAAATAAACTTCCGGCTCTTCGATTGCAAAAATTGCACCCTCTTTTTTAATTTCCTCATATGTTCTGAATATTGCTATCACAATCGCACTTTGTAATCCAGCACCTACCATGTCAGCAGTTGTGCTTATTCCCATTTGATCGACATAAAGCTGCAAGTTCTTAAATACATTCATTGAGTCGTAAGTATCAAAACGGATAGCTATATCTCCCTCTGCGGGATCAATCCCCATCTGTTCTAATGAATTATCACGTATCTTGTTTTCAATTTCAAGAAACTGCTCTGTTTGCAAAAAGCTATATGCTTCTTTAATTTTTAGTTCAAATGCCTGTTTCCTCGTCAGCTTCTTTTTTCCCTCTGGCGTATCAACGGTTACAGTTGTTTTATCTGACGACAGACTCGTATTGATGTCGTTGAAAAGACGGCGCAATATCGACCAACGATTACTCGGGTCTTGCCTATTATAATCACGCATTACGTCAACATAGATAAACGGTATTTTCTCGCGAAGCTCTTTTGTTACTTTCAATTCGTAATATTGTCCGGAATATCTCTCCCCTTGCTTATATGGGGTAGCAGGATATTTACAAACTTTCCCGTTCTTATCAATGCAAACAAAATCAACAACGAGTGTTCCCGCAGGTTTAGTTTTAACTTGTCTTTTATATGCCTTCCCCCGTAATTCAAAGCCAGAGATGTCACATTTACAGTTATTGCGCCATTCTTCAATGCCCTCATCAAAGAAAATTTGAATTACAATGTTATTGGCGGTGTTATATTCGTTAAAATCTTCCTCTGTAAATGTGCGATCAGAAGGCCATGTTTCACCCAAAACAAGGTTAATAGCCTTTAGTATATTACTCTTACCGGCATTGTTTTCCCCAATTAAAGCGCAATAATTGTTGGGTGAAAAGTCAAGCGACTTAATACTGCGATAATTCTCAATATGAACTCTTGATATTTTCATTTTCGCCCCTCCTTATCTCTGCGCTTATATCCAATCCAATTTCCGTTTGTAACTCTCTCGTCTTTCGGTTTTTCCGTATTGGCAGGCATGACCCATGACGTACCAATTTTATAGGCACCTTTTATTCGACCATTCCGGCATAATTCAGATACTCGCCGGGGCGTAACACCCCATAGCTTGCCTGCCTGTTTCGTCTTCATAATATTCATAGCAACCGCCCTCACAAATGCAATTTGTTAAAGTAATTATAGCACATTTGCGGAAGTATATCAATTTGCATATGTGTTTCGCTCTATTTTGAAAATCTCTTTCGTCGCTTTGGCAAAATCGCAAAATGCGGCGTTGTATATAGTGAGGGGCAAAGTGCAACAAATGCCGCCTTTCAAACGGGATATTGAGTGAGAGAAAGTAAAAGG
>CAKTAA010000153.1 GCA_934526185.1 uncultured Eubacteriales bacterium
AACTCTCCAACCCAGAGAATATCAAGCATACCGCAAAGTATTCCACTACCCATAGATACCAAATAATCATATTTATCAGCTTGACTTGATAACAAGTCAATTTGACTATCCAAGTCAAAGATGATTTTGCCGAGGTCATATACATTTTCAACAGACATTTCTTCATTTGGCACAAGTTAGATTTGATGTTGTTTATCGTCCATAGCGATAATTGCTCCGTGAATTTCAATATGTATTGGCGTTTATATGAAAATAATACTACACCCCTTTGAATATCTCTGAAGAAAATCCTATAGTCGTTCCATAATATTTCCGCCCTTTTTTATTTACACGCTGACAGAGATAACAAATCAGAGGGAAAGGAACAGACTAACAGACAATCGGCGGCACTTGCAGAATAAGATACGCAGAGCCTTACCTGTCGAAAAGAAAATTTCTGGAGGAAAAGCAGTTTGTGACGGAACAAATAACGAACTCAGAAAAAAATTAAAATGTACCGCTTCTATCGAGAAACGCTCCTCCCATATAGACAATCGCTTAAACCAAATCCACAATACCATTGAAAACCAGAGGTCCGGACAGCGTAATTAATCAATCACGGCAGAACGCATCCAAACAAACAGAACAGACCGCAGGAGGGGAAAGGCAGGGCAGATGAAACCTCTGAAAATGAAATTTTATCCATTCTGGACACACAAGGACGCTCTAATGGTTAATCATAACAGAGTTTATCCGCCCCCTGCGGCTCACCGAAACATCAATCCCCTTGTCCATATTCCAGAGAAAATGTGTTTTACTGAAATAATCGGCGGCACAGAATACACCGTAAACGCCCATTTCCGAGAGGGCAGGCGAGACCCGTTCAATATACACATTGACATTTTGAATCGGAATATCCCAGGATTTGACGGCCGCTTGCCTTCCTTGCGCGCGTGAACAACGACTCAACTGCAAAGGATTTTTACATGGTTAGACAAGGTTGGCTGTTGTATAATATCAAAAGCTTCAAGAAGCTGGCGTCCGCACTTCTCTCCGAAGTCAGCATTTTACGAACCTCAGGCGGTTGCTGTCAGACAAGGCCTTGCAAATAAGAGCAACAATCATTCGTCGAGCTCTCCAATTTTACGGCAAAAATTTACCCGCAGCAAGGTAAAGCTCATACCAATCGCGATGGGAGAGATTCACCTTTCCGGCGTTGCAAGCCGATTTAATGTGTTCAGGGTTCATTGTGCCGATAATGGCCTGCATTTTGGCTGGATGGCGTAAAATCCAAGCAATTGCAACGGCAGATTTGGACACGCCTTCGCGCTCTGCGATGCTGCCCAGCACCTCGTTGAGCTTGGGGAAATCGGGATGGTCAATGAATGTTCCCTTGAAAAAGCCATACTGCAAGGGTGACCATGCCTGAACGGTGATATCGTTCAAACGGCAGTAATCAAGAGCATTCCCGTCACGGTTCACGGAAAATTCCGTGGTTTTATTATTCATATACAAGGCTTGGTCAATGAGCTGAGATTGGTCAAGAGACAACTGCAACTGATTGAATACCAAGGGCTGTTTTACATACTTTTTCAGCAGTTCGAGCTGCATAGGCACAACATTGCTCACGCCAAAGTGGAGTACCTTACCGTTTGTCTTCAAGGTTTCAAACGCCTCCGCCACTTCTTCAGGGTCGAAAAGCACATCAGGACGGTGCAAAAGGAGAACATCAAGGTAGTCGGTTTTGAGTCTGCCGAGTATTTCATCCGCACTGCTAAGTATATTCTCACAAGTCCAGTCAAACTCGTTGCGTTCAAAGCAAAGTCCGCACTTGCTCTGCAAAAAAATGTCCTCCCGACGAAGACCTGTCAAGGGGAATGCTTCGCCAAATCTTGTTTCTGCCTCACCACTTCCGTAGCAAGTAGCGTGGTCATAAAAGTTTGCGCCACAGTCATAAGCGGTGCGGATGACCTCTGCCGCCGCTTCCTTTGTAAGGCTTGGCATTCTCATGCATCCCTGTACCACAGCAGGCACGTCCTGAGGTCCGTTTACAATATTCAATCGTTTCATCTTTGCAATCTCCTTTTATTTTTATTTTACATATGGTTTGTGTCATTGTTCCCATCGGTCAGAAAGCATGCTAAGTGCGAGGCTTGAAAATAACGATAATGATGTGTCCAATTAAGGGGATATCAGTCTCATGCTAAAAAAACAAAGCTGAACTATGCTATCCACGCAGGCACTATGTACTAAAATTTGAAATCTGCCGCAATTGTTATTGCAAAAGCCAAGAACAAAATAGAGAAGCGGCCAAAGCTAAAGATGGTCATACCTTTCAGCGCGATCGGTATGCAACATAGCAGTTTTCATCCTCAACAGCCTAAATTTTGCCTTTTACTCCGCCTCAAATTGATGTTGTCCATCGTAGTATTATAACATTACACAGATAATTGTCAATAAGACTTTCAATGAATTCAAACTTGTTGATACAATATTTCCACTGTTGTTAATCTTATATTTTATAATAGGAGCTATCAATTATTTCACATACTCATTGACCGTGTAATAAAATTTGGCGTTGGAGTTTTCCTTCTCCACAAATGGCCGGCGAGGGCGCAGTCGGATAGAAACATTGTAATACCCAGGAGAGTGTAATCAATTCTGTTGAATTTTCGCTTCTATTACAGAATTGCTGCTAATTTAATGAAGCAAAATCGCTGCCCCTTTGGGCAGCAAAAGCCACGAAACGCAGGTAAAGGATTTATCTTTCAAATTTTAATCCTTCTGCGTCAAGCTGACTGGTGATAATATCGGTCAAATTTGATGCCTTTCGGTTTCATTCCATGTAATCCGCAGTTCTTATTCCCGCGTATTGGCACGAATAGGTTCCCTCGTACACAAATTTTGCCTGACAGTTCACAAAAGAAAGAGCATCTGCTCAGGCTATACTTTGTAAGACGCCTTCCGTCTCTCGATCGTCTTCAACGCATATAAGGCTTTTGTTTTCAAAATCCAATAAGGTTGTCATACGAAAAAAGTGTAGCGAACACGCTATGCAAGTTTGGGCTGATGATGATTTTACGATTTATCCCTATCAAGCCGGAATCCCATTTTACTTTAAGCTGATAAAGGACGAATACAAGGAAATTGCAAAGGAGAATATCATATGAAGGTTTGTTTATATGTGCGTACTGCCTGTCCGAATCAGCAGGCTCTTGATTTTCAGACTGCAAGGCTGAAAGCGTTTGCCGGTGAACATAACCTTGATGTGGTCGATGTCGCCGCGGAGTGTGGTTCGGGAATCCGCGCCGACAGACCGGAACTCACCCGTGTGGAATTGCTCGCCGCCGCTGGTAAAATCGACGCGGTTATGGTGACGGACATATCAAGGCTGTTTCGTGATACATTCCTCTATTGTGATTTTGAGAAGCGTATGGAAAGCTGCGGCGTGAAGATTTTTATGCTTGACCGCCTTCAAAGGCTGTTTTAGATGCCTTTGAAGGCGTGGACGCAAAAAATTAACATATGAATTTTTGGTTTTGTCTTGACACGGGGAGACGACGGTGTGTCAGGTAGACTAAAAATCGTTAAAATCTAAGTCAAATAGCAAAGTGAGGAATCAAGCTGGAAGCCGAAATCAATGACAGTGTCCCGGATAGGCGAATGCCCCATATCAACACGGTAAATTTCCGCATGACGGTTGAAACTTTTCCGTGACACCTTCCTCTTTTTGAGCTGCTATTCCGCTTTGGCGGTATCATACGAATTCTGTCCGCATATGAAAGAGCAATCAATAAAAAATGAGAGCGTTCAAAATACTAAATTAAGAAAGGCTCTTTTTAGAATATCGAATCAATTAAAAAGCATAAAAATACAACGGATGAAGCTGTAATTTTGGCGATATTGGCAGAATAGATATTGACAACTTTCTAAATATTTGATATAATTTCATATAAAGTAGATATTGACATAAAATCATACCTAAAAGGGTTTCGATATGACATACATAATCACCAACGCTCAACTTAGTTATTCCTCCGGATTCATACATCTGTATGACGATGGATTACCATCGCCATACTTTTATTGTGTTCAATTAAATAACACGAATTTATATAACAGCGCAATGCCGCTCTGATACAGGCTGGATTTGCGCTGTTTTACTTTTGCATGGTTTGTAGCAGGCTGTGTAAAAACGCTAAATTTAAAACGAGTTCAAAGGAGATGAATTTCACGCCAAATCGTGAAATTCAACAAAACAACAAAAAAAGCATGGGTTACCCCCGTAATGCTTCGA
>CAKTAA010000154.1 GCA_934526185.1 uncultured Eubacteriales bacterium
GCGGGGTATGAGCGGGAACCTGAAATTATGCTTCAGGGACATACCGATATGGTCTGTGCAAAGAACGAAAATTCTGTACATAATTTTCATAAAGATCCGTTAAAGTTATATATAGAGAATGGTTGGATCCGCGCTAAGGATACGACGCTTGGCGCTGACAACGGTATTGCAGTTGCCGTTATGCTTGCTCTGCTGGACGAAGAGAGTGCGGAACATCCGCCTCTTTCCTGCCTGTTTACTGCCGCGGAGGAGATAGGACTGCTCGGCGCGGCTGCCTTTGATTACAGTGATATAGACGCACAGATTCTAATCAATCTGGACAGCGAGGATGAGGGCATTGCCTGTGTCAGCTGTGCGGGAGGAATCCGCGGAGATATCGAAAGGGAAATCAGGCGGAGGCCGGCTGAAAAGAATGAATGCTTCTGCCGTTTGAAATGGGACGGGTTTCTCGGCGGACATTCCGGTATAGATATCAATGCGGGTAGAACCAATGCCATCCGTGCTATGGCACGTATGCTTCGAGAACCGCAGATCACCGGAAAGCTTTGGGTGGCTTCCATTAAAGGAGGCATGCTTGACAACGCGATACCGAGAAGCTGCGAGGCGATTATCGCATGTAAGGCAGAAGAACTGGATCAGATCCATGACTATCTCTGTCAGGCAGCGGAGAAGATGAAAATAGAATTCTCCGACGCTGATAGCACGGCTGTATTCACTGTATCGGAGGCGGCGCCGGAAGATGTGATGCAGAAAGACGATGCGCAGTCTTTCCTAACGCTTTTGTGCGATATACCTGACGGTGTCCTGCAAATGAGCGATGCCATTGAGGGGTTAGTGCAAACCTCAGCCAATCTCGGGATTGTCAGAACCTTTCCGAACCGTGTAAAGATATCGGTGCTGGCACGCAGCGCAGAGGAGTATGAGCAGGAAGAACTTATGCATAACATCGGAGAATGGGCTGAGAGCCTGTGCGCAACAATGGCGCTGAGCGGAGAATACCCCGGCTGGCCGTACAGAGAAAATTCCCCAATCAGAAATCGGTATTGCCGTGTTTATAGACGTCTGTTTGGACACGAACCGAAGATTGAGGCTATACATGCGGGCTTGGAATGCGGCCGAATCGTACATGAAATGCCGCAGATTGATGCGATCTCCATCGGACCTACCATGAAGAACGTGCACACCACGGAAGAAGCTTTGGAAATTGCCTCTGTTCAGAAATTGTGGCGCACACTGCTGGAAATATTACGGGAGAGAGATTGAAAATACCGTACAGCTTCTTGGGTACTCATTCATCAAAAAAAGAGGAGAGGGCGGAAGCACAAGGTGCTCCGCTCTCTGTTTCTATTCAAAAGATAAGAACAGGCGGGATTGCTATTGATTTTTTTTGTTTTTCTGATATAATAGTGAAAAGTATATCAAACGTAGTTTTAAGCCATCATCCAGGTACCTTTCGAATAGGTTTCATCCGTCATATCACAAATGCCGGCCAGCAGCATAATGATTCCCTGAACCTTATGAGGCTGTACAACATAAGTTCCCTTCGAATAATTCAGTTCATCCTCTTTGATCAAGTCGGCCGCCAGCAAAGGTTTCATATGATGGTAAACCTGGCCGCTTGAATTTAGGTTGCAGGCAACAATAAGCTCTGCAACGGTCATGGGTTTTTGCAGTACGGCAGATAGAATTCTCAAATGGTCGCGATTCCCAATGCAGGACAGTACCTTATCGGCGGTGTCATCAGTAAGCAGATTCACAAGGCGATCTGCGGGAACCTCGTTTCTGATCCATGTGGATTGCCTTCCGCCGGAAGTATATACGCCGAGGTAGGTCACAGCACCGCTGCTTCTTTCGCTGATGCTGATGTTTTCCAGTCTGTCCAGCAAAGCCATGATATGGGGATCGGAATGCATATTCGGCATTTTTTGGATGGGACTGGCTGTACGGTCGTCCACCGGCGTTTCTTCCGGTGCTGCTTTGGGATCATTTGACGACAAAAGCGCGTTGATTTTTGATAATTCCTTTTTGATGCTTTCAATTTCATCCGCTAAACTTTTTTCTTTGTGGTTCATATGTTTGCTCCTTGTTTTTTACGTAATTACGTAAATACATAATATAATACAAAAATACATTTATCAATACGTAATTTCGTAATAATATAAAAATATAAATTTAGTGCTTTAACCATACCGGTTATAATATATAGAGTGCAAAGGCATTTGCGTTTTTCTGATAGCTGACGCGCGTCTGTCTGCAACTTTGCGAAATTTTTAAGATACCGGTACTTTCCGTAACAGAAAAAACGTCGTTCGTCTTTCTGACTAATTATATGAAAGGATAAATAGAATATGAACAAGAACTTTATACAATTGCTGATGGAAAAAACCAAATTTCCTGACGAAGCCAGAACAGAGCTGAACAGCGTTTTAGAGATGCTGCTTATCGGCGGTCACGAATCAGTTCTGGATCAGGCGGTAAATTTTTTTTATGACAGCCGTTTTGATATTCCGCAGACACAGCAGGTTATTGATCGGGCTGCGGGGAACACAGGTGTCTCCTCCTTCACCATTTGGCTGTTAATGCTTATGCAGGCGGCGGAGCGCGCAAAGGACGATTATGCCCAACGCGGTATAGATGAAGAGATTTTTTGGGATACCTTCAGCGATTTGCGCTGCAAGGCTATAGAATGTATGGAAATTGAAGGTGTATGGGGCATTTTCGTCGCCTTCTGGTACCCTATATTCTATTCCTGCGATATTGTAAAGCTCGGGCGTCTGGAATATGAAAATCAAACCTATCCTTATGAGGAACCCTATACTTTTGGTGGTATTACTGTGAAAAAGGGTGACCCGGTGAAGAGTATACACATTCCCTCAAGCGGAGAATCCTTTGCGCGGGAGGCAAGAATTCACTCTTTACGCGAAGCGTACCGCTTCTTTAGCCCAGAGCTTAACGGCGGGCCGCTCGTCTGCATCTGCTACTCTTGGCTTTTGTATCCGGGATACGGAAAGCTGTTGCTGCCGTCATCCAACATTGCCGATTTTTACGGTGATTTTGACATCATACGGCAGGAGGATGAAGAAAACTTCGGAGATGCATGGCGCGTTTTTGGGCGCAGCTATAAAGGAGCTCCTGCGGATCTACCGACTAAGACAGCTCTGCAGCGTGCTATTAAGGCTCATCTTCTTGCCGGCGGAAAAACGGGGGAGGGGTTTGGTGTACTCATTTTTGACGGTGAGAGAATTTTGAATACAAAAAAGAATATCCATAAAACGTATTGAAATCCGACGAAGTCGCAGACTGCAATGTGATGCATACGGAGATTCCCCCTAAAGCGGGACATTCGAAAATGTCCCGCTTGCCTACCTTCAAAAGTTAGGGATTTCCGCCTAATTTGTTGCTTATGCATATGAATGTTTGCTTGAAACAATTATTAGCAGTTTTTTGCCAGACGAGAAGATGACGGCATATTTAAAGAAGGACGCCCTTCACAAAATACCGTTTTCTTTTTGTCATATTTATATTTTTATTTAAAAAGTTTCCGACATTCTATTGACAATAAGCGTGTTTTTTGGTATAATACAATACACGTCAAGAAATAAATGGCCTGGTAGTTCAGTTGGTTAGAACGCTAGCCTGTCACGCTAGAGGTCGTGGGTTCGACCCCCATCCAGGTCGCCATTTTTTGTAAGAAATTTAATATTTGCTGATGTGGCGCAGCAGGTAGCGCACATCCTTGGTAAGGATGAGGTCACGGGTTCGAATCCCGTCATCAGCTCCATAAAAACCCTCTTCTGTCTGGCAAGACAAGAGAGGGTTTTCATGCTTTTTAGGGATAAGTAGTCCGAAATACAGTATACAACACAAAACAAGGGTTAGAACGGTCAGACAGGCCGTGCCAGCCCTTGTTTTATGCCTTTCGGCGGAAAATGCGCGTTATGTCAGCACCATATAAAAATCATCCTCAGTAAGTAAAAATAATTACTGTGAACATCGGAACAACAGACAGAATACAGTACTGAGAACAAGAAATCTTGTATATACATGTCGGAACTTATAAATCAAATATTATACCACGAAGCAAAAATGCTTGCTTGCAAGGGCATTTTTGCGAGGCCGCCAATGCCGCAGCCGCGTAAAACGCGGAGTGACGAAGTCTCAAATACTTGCACAGCAAGTATTTCTGCGGACATTATACCACATTGTATATCATGATGCAATAATGAATTTGCGGAGAGATAATAAAATAGCTAAAACGGAACC
>CAKTAA010000155.1 GCA_934526185.1 uncultured Eubacteriales bacterium
CTGTGGGAATGTCAATCAGTCCGATAGCCGTGAAGTAGATGTCCACCTTCACATAGCAATGACCGCTTGATTTGTCGTTGTTATGAACCTCAATCCTGCGGATCAGAGAGTTCACAAGGGTTGGTGTCAATTCTTCAAAGGATGTACTGCTTCGCAGAACCTTCAATAAGGTTTTCAAGTCAAGGCTCGTCTGTTCAATGCAGGCGAGTTTCTTTTCGTCCTCTGCCACCTTATTGATAAGGGTGCGTTGTACGTTCTCGTAATTGACCGACATTCTTGCATATATAATAGGAAAAGGGCTGCTCATCCCCAAGAGGGGAATAAGCAGCCCAAGCTATGTTTAGATGTAGACAACTTTGAGTTTCTTCTTTTTTGCACGGATTACCTTTACCAACACCTCATCAACGGCATCGGTATATTTTCCTTGCTGCATACGGAGGTTTTTGAAATCAATTAGGGACTCTATAATCTCTGACCGCTCCTGATTGGTCAGGTAGATATGATATTTCTGTTCCTTCATTGGCTGACACCTCCTGATACTTTCATTATACTTATACAGGTGCAGAAATTCAAAGATGCGATTATATTATGTATAGATAACAATAAGGCTCCGACCTTTTGAGTCAGAGCCTTATTGCTCGCCTTTGCAAATGCCATTTTTCAGTGTTTTGAAATTATCGCCTTACCGGGCTGTGGCATTCTCTCTGCCCGTTTTTTTATTTTGCAAATACATGCGCTCCGATGGTAACAATCGTTTCGCGGCTATGCATCCAAGCGGAATTTGTCTTTTTCGGATTATAAAAATAAATTGCTCCGTAAGTAGGATCCACTCCGTTTTGGGCGTCCTGAGCCGCGCGAAGGCAGCTATCCTCAAGCTTTACCCAAATTTGGCCGTTCGCCACCGATGAAAAAGCGCCGCTTTGATAGATGACATCCGAAATTGTATTCGGAAACGATGAATGCTTCACCCGGTTCAGCACCACCGCACCGACGGCGATCTGACCGAGATAGTCCTCTCCCCTCGCTTCCGCATTAATCAACCGCGCTAAAAGCAGCGTGTCACTGTCGTATCCCTGCAAGGCGCCGGATCCGCCCGATGAAGCAATCCCCAGAGAGGAAAGCGTTGCGTTCCCGGCAATTCCGTCCGCGCTGAGCCCCCGGTCGGCTTGATAGCGCCGAACCGCCTCCTCGGTTTTTGAACCGAAAATCCCGTCGATTTCTCCGCTGTAGTACCCGAGTTCAAACAGAGACGTCTGTAGCGTGCGAACCGCCTCTCCGTTTGATCCTCTGCTTAGCGAAGCCTGAACAGCGATTTCTTTCTTGCCTTGAATCCATGAAAAACACATCGAATAAATTCCGAGTATAGCGGCAATAATAAGGACCGCGCAGATCAAACTCACGAAAAATGCACGCCGCCCGCCATTCATAACATTCTTCATTCCAAGCCTCCTGTTTGAATTTCACACGCATATTTTTCACATATCTGCATAAATTTATGCAAAAATCCGAAATCAATATTGACAAAAAAAATCTTTTTTGCTATAATAGCCGTTGCAGTAGTAAAATACAAAGCACTTCTTTATTGCGGATTTGTGTAATGGCAGCACGACAGACTCTGACTCTGTTTGTCTGGGTTCAAATCCTAGATCCGCAGCCAAAGCAAAACAGCACCCATGCAAAGGGTGCTGTTTTTGTTTTTACCGAAGCGTGGAATTTAAGCGATGAGAATTCAGACTCTCGCCAACCGTTGCTTTAAGAGCAGAAAGCGCGATGACTTTTCGCGTCTTCCGTTCTTTTTTATATTTCCAATCGTTGCAGATTTCCGCCTGCCTTTTTCTTTTTTTAAAAGGAGTTTTCTCCCCCGGTTTCATATTCAACCTGTATCAGAATCTTCATAATAAAACGGTTCGGATCGCTCTCCGCAAGCTCGTCAAGCAGATATTCCTCATAAGCGTTGCCGGTGATCCTAAGTCCCTTTTCTTTTATAAATGCGAGTAAATCGCTGTAAATACACTCCGTCTCTCCGTAATCTCCGTGCACATAACCGACGGTATACAGTCCCTTCGGGATCACGGCGTTGGCACCTACGAAATCCTTTAAGGTAAAGCACATATTGGAGACAATCTCACTCTTACCGGCGATGATGTTTTCCTTGCTCTTCATTTGTCCGCTTGAAAATATCAGCGGAAAATTCAGATTTTCGCACTTTTTATAAAAGCGTATGATAAAATCATCGTCAATGTCACCGAGAGAACAGTTGACGTCATCGCCGACGTACAGCGGAATATCCTCTTTGATCTCCATAACGGAAAACAGCGGAAACGATTTTTTTGAAATTTCTTTTCCGAATGTAATCTGTTCAATACGCAGACGGATCATATTTTCAAGCATTCGGTATCTATACAGCTTTTCCTCCGCCTCCTTTTGTTGCTTTCGGAGTATTTCTATCGCGGTGTCGGGAGAAATATGATCCACAATTGTCTTTATTTTCTTCAGCGGAACGCCCATTTCACTGAGCATCAAAATCAAACTGATGACGTTAATCTGACTTCTGGAATACAAACGGTATTTGTTATTCAAGACATTTATCGGCTTAAAAAGTCCGATACGGTCATAGTAGATAAGGGTTTGTCTGCTGATTCCCATCAGTTTCGCGAAATCAGAGATTGTAAAAAAATTATTTAAAACCATTGCACTTACCCTCTTGACTGTATAGTTACTATATAGTATACAATACCATGAGTATACAATTTCGTCAAGAAATCGGAGGAAATTATTTGTTTTATGAAACTAATCTTACGGTTTTTGAAACCGCACCGAAAGCTGTGCGTTTTCACAACCTTGTTTATGGCGCTGGATATGGTAGGGATGATGCTGATTCCCACCTATGCTGCCGAAATGCTGAATAAAGGTTCTTCTGCCGTCACCGGCTTTAGCGAGCTTCTGAACACCGGCATCAAAATGCTTGTCGCAGCGGCAATAGCCGGAGCCGGCGCCATCATCGGCGGATATGTTTGCGCAAAGCTCGCGGCAAGAGTCGGCGCAGATATCCGCAAGGCGCTCTATAAAAAATCGCTTGCACTCTCCGTCTATGATTTTCAGACCTTCGGCACGGCATCCATGACCACCCGAACCGTTTCCGACGTGGCAACCGTTCAGTTTGCCGTCGTCAGCATTTTTCAGATGATGCTGCCCGTTCCGATCATTTTTGTTGCGGCAATCGTCCTGACGTTTATGAAGGATCGGCTCATCGGCTTTGTGCTGCTCGCGGTGCTCGCAGTAATCGTTTTGATTGCAAATTTTATCATGCGAAGCGCATCGCCGCTTTTTCGGAAACTGCAAGGGCTGCTTGATAAAATGAGCACGATTCTGCTCGAAAATATCACCGGTGTTCGTGTTGTCCGTGCGTTCAACAAGCAGGAACACGAAACCGAAAGACTGAACGCATCCTTCCGCGACTACAAAACGACATCCGTCAAAGCCAACCGAATGTTTGCGGGGCTTGACTCGCTGACAAATTTTTCAATCAACCTTTTTGTCGTGCTTGTTTATTGGATCAGCGGCAGCCGCATCGTTTCGGGAGTGTTCGGGGACGGCGATATCGTAGCAATTATCGAATATGCCATTATGGCGCTGTTCAGCGTGATGATGGCGCAGTTTGTAATCCTCTCATTCCCGCGCGCGATGGAATGTTTGAACCGAATCAATGAAGTTTTGTCGTACACCCCCGGAATCGAGGACAAAAAGGAAAGCGACATATCGCTTACCGAGCAAGAAAATGTTCTCGCCTTTGAAAATGTGTCCTTCCGCTATGCCGATTCCGACGAATACACGCTAAAAGGCCTTGATTTTATCTGCAAAAAGGGGCAAGCCACTGCAGTAATCGGCGGGACAGGAAGCGGCAAATCCACCGTTGCGTCCCTGATGCTCCGCTTCAACGATGTTACCGACGGACGCATTACGCTCGGCGGAGCGGACATCCGCGACATGCCGCAAAGACAGCTCCACGAGAATATTTCCTATGTGCAACAGCGCGCATGGCTGTTTTCGGGTACAATTGCCGAAAACCTTCGCTACGGGAACAACTCCGCCACCGATGAAGAGCTGATGAATGCGCTGGATATTGCGCAGGCGGGAGATTTTGTCCGCGCGCTGCCCAAGGGACTGAATTCCTTTGTGGCGCAGGGCGGAACAAACTTTTCGGGCGGTCAGAAGCAACGCCTTTCAATTGCCCGTGCCATTGTAAAAGATCCCCGGCT
>CAKTAA010000156.1 GCA_934526185.1 uncultured Eubacteriales bacterium
GGCTTCCCCTGCTGGCTGTGGGGGAAATCCGTATTCGTTTAAAGAACCGATTGATGAAATTGAAAGCATAGAAATTGTTTCGGCAGAAAACAGCCTTGAATTTACAGTTTTAAAAACTCTTTCAGAAGAAGAAAAGGAAGATTTTTTAGAGCGGTTTCAAACGATGGAGTTTCATAAATATCTTGGCGCCCGCCGTCAGTCCGTTCCTAAAAAAAAGCAGCGGGGCGCAGCCGGATTGCTGCAGCCCCGCTTTTTTTCCGCCTGACACGTTCTCTGCGTGAGGCGATTCTCGAGACTTACTTATTATTCCAGATCGGCGTTCCTTCCTTATCAAAAGAGATCGTTTCCAGCTCTCTGAAAGAGGACAGCCATGTTACAAATGACGAGCCGCCCTTTCCGGCGCTGTAATAATCCATTAAAGTGACGTCTTTTCCCGTGTTGGTTTTACAGGTAAAGGCGGCAAGGCAGTCGCCTTCATCTTTCATAACGGCATTCTTTAACTCGGAAATTGTAAATTTAGTAGTAGGACGCAGCGATTCATTATTCTGGAAAGCAAGCAGCAGCGGACCGTAATAGGCAGAAACCTTTGCAGTACCGGTTTCCGTCATCCAGAAATGAAGCTGCATATCAATCTGAAGCGAAACGACGTCGCCGGGCTCCCAGGTTCTGCGGATTTCATAGTACTGACCGGCTTGAACACCCTGGCAGGCTTCTCCGTTAACGGATACGGCTGTATTCTCCGCCCAGGCAGGAATACGAAGCTTCAAAGAAAACTCTTCTGATTTTGTCGGCGTTACTGTAATTTTTACGTCTCCATATTTCGGATATTCCGTTTCCTGACGCAAAGAAACCGTATTCCCGGAAGCGGTTGCAGTTTTAATATCAGATGCGCCGTAATAATTCAGATATAATCCGTCAGAATCCGTCAGCAAGGCCCACTCGGCAATCTGCGTAATACCGCGGTTCCCGTTCGCCTGGCAGCAGGACATATCGCGCCCGCCTTCGAAGGAATGGCCTTCCAGTACGATCAAAGCAGGCTCTCTTGTTCCGCTGGAAAGATTCATATAAGTAAATTCTCTGTCGTTCTCCAGCAAAGTACCTAATGACGCGTTATAGAACGAGAGCTCCAGCTCGTCTGCGACATATGAATTTTTGCTCATTTTTAAGTAATCAATTGAGAAGGAGGTCCATGCAACAATATTACACGTTTCACTTCCGTCGCCATAAGGATCGCCGTTTGCACCCTCGCCCGTTCCGAAGCTTCCGGTGTTATGTCTGTCATGTTCAATAATTCCCCACCACAGGGATTCCATTGCGTTTCCGTAAACCTCTTTGCCTGTTACACGGTATAATACTGCCAGCGTTTCTAAAGTGTGTAAGCCTTCCCAGCGAGGCTGCCCCATTTCATAGAAAGCCAGGTTTTTTTCGACGCCTGTAAGCCAGTCACAGGCCAGCATTGTTTTCGTATAAAAATCTCTGTACGGAATTTTCCACTCCTCATTTACGATATATTCGGCAGCTTCCAGGTACTCCTGCTTTCCTGTCTGCTCATACATCAGAGCAAATGCATGTGAAATTGAGAAATTACATTCTGCCCAGTTCTGAGATGCAAAAGTATTTCCGCCGGCTATAAAATAGTTATAGATACAGTCCAGCGCGCGGGAAGCAACCTCCAGGGCATCTTTATTTCCTGTAATCTGATACCAGCGGCACAAGCCATAAATACAGTGATATTGCCCCCATGTGTCCCATTTGCCCCAGTTGTTTTCCGGATCACTCAGTACGTCCTTATTAAAACGCACTGCTTCAGCCCACGGGCCAAGATAACCGTCCTCCTGCTGCGCCTCTTTCAAGCGCGCAACAATTTGATCGCCTACCTCTTTCGTTTTTGGATCGTTATTCAGAAGGTAAGTCTGCGCAAGACCGGACAGGATTTTCCCCGGAAATTCTCCGTGCCACATGGTTTTTGCCAAATCGTTATGCTCCGGATCCAGAAAGGCGTCAAATAACCCGGGATTTTTCTCCAGGACAGTCTGAACCCAGTTCACCTCATTAGCGGTTAAAATATCTCCTATGGCGCCGCTGATATTCATATTCGTTACATTATTTTTTAACATACCAACTTTATCCTCCACCTGTGGTTGTATGATTGACGGTACCGCTTCCGGCTCGCCGGGGGCGTTTTGCCCATTGCTGCACCCAAGCAAACAGAATAGCACAGTCGCACAAATCAATAATAGAACAGCAAATCTTATCTTACTATATTTCACTGCTTTGCTCCTTTGCCCTTTTTCCTGATCACAATAAATATTATTATGGCTGCCGCTATGAGAATCACAGCTGTGATGACTACGATCAGTATAACATTGCTGTTGGACTTTTTCTCAATATTTTTATCTGCGGAAGGAGCTTCCGTTTTTGGAGCGCTGCTTGTCTGCGGCTTTACAGTTGCTGCAGGTGTCGGCTCTGCCGTCTGTACGTCCGTCGGCTCCGGAGTAGATTCATCCTCCGTCGGTTCTTTCTGTACGATCAGGCAGTCGAATAATGCATAATTATCGTAATAAGCATTTCCGTCTTCTCTTATATTATCTTCTCCGGTTGTAAAAGCGGTTTCATGATAAATTGTAACCGTGTGCCAGCCGGGGGACAATTGGTCCGTCGCAAAAATTACGGTACTCCTTACAGGGAGCGATCCGTCGCCTGATTTAAGGGTATTGTGCGGCGTAACTTCAGCCAGAATTTCACCATCCACGTCAATCATTATCGTTGCAGCATAATAAGTCTCTGCGAACGCTACCGCCAGATACGTTCCTTCAAAATCATACGAAAACGTAGCAGAAACCTGACCGACATTCGATATTACGCTTCCGCCGTACGCACTTGAGCATGTATGACGGATCCCCATGTCATATGGCCACTGATATTGAATTTCTTCATTGGTATCATCAATGACAGTCAAGTTCAGATTGTTTAAAATATCCTCCGTATAATCGGACATCCTGCTTCCTTCCGTTACTTTATCGATCGGCTGTTCCTCTTCTTGCGTACCTTTTACTATAAAGCAATCGAAAAACGCATCATTATCGTAATATGCCGTTCCGTCAGCTTTTACATTATCCTCGCCTGACGTATATGCAGTTTTGTGCGTGATCGTAACAATATGATCGCCTTCTGCAAGGTCGTCTTTCACAAAGATTACCTTACTGTCGCCAGGCGCTTCTTTTTCAACGGACGCATTGTGGGGCGTGAAGCTGCCATACTCTGTATCGTCGATCGTTACAACAATTTCAGCGGCCCAATAGGTTTCTGCAAAAACCACTGCAAGATATGTGCCGCTGAATGCGTATGTTATCGTTGCGGATACCTGTCCCATTGAAAATATCACATTGCCTCCATAGGCCGATTCGGAAGCAGCACGGTTATATAAATCATAGGGCCAGCCGTAGAGTATATCTGGATCAGTATCATCTACAAATTTATAGCCCGCCGCATTTAAAGCCGCTTCGTCAATTGAAAGCACAGATGTCCCCACCTGAATATCAGGCTTTGTCGCCGCAGCGTCGCCCTCTTCGGCAAAACTGACAGCCTGGAACGTACTCAAAATGAATATTATTAAACACAATAAACATGCTGAAAATTTTTTCATATTATGCCTCCGACTTTCTTTTTATTACTGCAAATATTGCAGCCGCTGCCGCAGCTATGATACAAAAAGCTGCCGCAAAGCTTGTTTTGTCGCCTGTAACAGGAATGTTATCTCCTGATCCCGGCGTGTTTTCAGGAGCAGGCGTAATTTCTGGCTCTGTCTGGTTGGAATCTGCCTCCACAATAAAGCAGTCGAACAGCGCATAGTTATCATAATAAGCATTTCCGTCTTCTCTTATATTATCTTCTCCTGTAGTATAAGCGACCTCATGCGTAATTGTAACGGTATGCTTCCCTTCTGCCAGATCGTCCTTTACAAATACCACTTTACTCTGGGAAGGTACGGAACCGTCTTCTGTTTTGACAGCGGTATGAGGCGTAATTTCTCCGACCTTCTCTCCGTCAATCGTGATAATAATTGTGCATGCATAATATACTTCTCCGAATGCCGCCGCCAGATATGTGCCTTCGAAATCATATGAGAAGCTTGCGGATACCTGACCGACATTTGAAATTGCATTTTCGCTGTAGGCGCCGGGGCAGCTGACACGGATCCCAAGGTCATACGGCCAGGCATATTG
>CAKTAA010000157.1 GCA_934526185.1 uncultured Eubacteriales bacterium
ATTGTATACATATATCTGGGAAGCGAGGCCAGCATGCGTACGACATTGGGCGGACAGCAGGAGCATTGAAATACTTTGACGCGCTCAGACGGGGGCTGAAATCCCCCTTTGCGGTTATATTTCTTCTGATCGATTTCCAGAGGGTTTGTATAGAAAAATTTATCGCCGCTTAAAGAAACCCCTGAAAGAAAGCCATTGTAATAAATGCGCTCGATCGTGTCGCCGTAAAGAGCGTTTGCCTCCAGCTGCTGCATTTCACCGGCAAACAGGGCAAGCGAGATCGCTGCGCAGGTTTCATTGTAAACGCTTGTATTGGGCAGATCGTATTGATAGGAGAAGGCTTCTTCCGTATATTCAGAGCCAACGCCGCCGGTTATGCTCATTTTACTGTTAACGATATCGGAAAACACCCGGCTGCAGGCAGCCTTCAGCCCGGCGTCGCCGTCGATTCCCGCCAGCATTGCCATAGCGGTGTAGAGATAGCCCGCCCTTACGGCGTGTCCTCCGGCCTCGCGAATTTCTCTGACCGGAATATTGTCCTGGGCGTAAACGCTTCTGCTGTTTTTTTCTTTTTCGTTATTGCCGCGGCTGTTAATAAAAAAACGCGCAAGCGCAAGATGCTTTTGATCTTTTGTATGCTCATAAAGCTTTAAAAGCGCCAATTCAATTTCTTCATGTCCCGGAGTGACGAATCCGGCGCTCTGTTCTTCTACAAAAATCCGGTAGATATAGTCAACATTTTTGAGCATGCACTTCAGCAGCCGGTCTTTGCCCGTAGCAGTATGGTAAGCAATTGCCGCTTCGATAAGATGTCCGGTGCAGTAAAGCTCATGGTCGGAGCGGCGGGAGAAAATTGCGGAAGGCTCGAGCGTCAGAAAATACGAGTTGAAATATCCGTCTTCACGCTGATTCTTTTCAATCAGCCCGGCCGTGTGATCGATGATTTCTTCCAGCTCTTCGTCTCTCTTTTTTTCAATCAGGAAGGCGGCTCCCTCGATCCATTTAGCCACATCAGAGTCCCAGAATATATGGGGCTTGTTCGGCTGTCCTTCCCGCCAGCCGCAGCGAAATGCATCAAAGCGTCCCGTTTCGCGAAAGCGTTCATATACGCTGTGTACGGTTACGTTTCTTACAAGCTCCGAATAAAATTTCCAGAATCCGTCTTTTATTTCTGTACAGGCAAAGTATAAGTTTTTCAAAGCGGCACCTCCTGCAGTAAAATTGCTGATACGAACGGCATTTAATGTTATTGCTATTATAGCATTTATATCTTTTACGTAAACCGGGGAATTGCATATTCGGCAAAATACAGCAGAAAAATTTTTATTTTGAGAGCGAACGGATCCGCTCTGACCGGATCACGGTTCGCACAGGTTCCTTTCATCGCTCTCGCTCTGTCAAAAGCCGCGGACTTTACAGGCACACGTTTTGGCTGCACGGCAATACCCAAGGAGCTTGAGCAAAATAGCATGAAAAAGGGCGGCGCCGCTTGTATTTACCAGGGGAAGCCGGGAGTTTTTTAATTATCTGCCAAACGAAATGCAAGCCGCAGGTACGCCCGGCGAGGGTTCTGGTCTTTGCCGGCCTGATCATTCTGAAAAATCCTCGCCCGGACAGAGGAACGCTGCAAGCTCCCGGGCAATAACCTGAAAGCCGTCCTGATTCGGATGTAAACCGTCAAATAAATACTGGTCTGCAGTTTTCTCTGTAATCGCACTTGTATTATAAAAATCAAGCACAGGAATCTGGAAATCAGCACAAACATCAATGATCGCCTGCACATAAGCAGCAAGCCCCAGCCCCAGCGCATTTTTATCATGAACGCCTGTGCCTGGAGGATTTGTACGCTGTAAAGGCGTGGCAAACACAATCAAAGAATCGGGATGCTGCGCAGTCAGAATTTCACAGACCTTTCTGACAGATCCGCAGAAAGTCTCCGTCGAGGCCTCGTCGTCCACAGAGCCTATGGGAGCGCCAACATGGAAATCGTTTGTACCGCCAAATACAAATATAAGATCCACATCCTCCTTAATATCCTCAGCACGCTGAGTAAAAGACCTGTCAAGTCCGGTCAGCTGCGTACCGCCAACAGCATAGGTATAGCCGCGGGAGGTATTCAGATAACGCCGCACCAGACTCTGGTAACCATTCATTTCCGTTATACTGTCACCAAGAAAAGCAATCCTTTTGCCCTCCCAATAAGACTTGCCCTGTTTAGATTCAGGCAGCGGCACAATTGCAGACAAAGCGGATCCGGACGCAGCTTCATCAATCGAAGTATTCGCACTCGAGCCTGAGGAACGGCGTGCCCGCATAACGATCATGCCTGCGAGGAAAGCCAGCACGCATACAGCAAGCACAATAATAACTACAGTCAAAATGCTGTTGATATTTGATTTCGTTCCGTCCTGCGGATGATTCCCCCCCTGTTTCAGTCCGCTGAAATGAATAGAATCCAGCTTATAAACCGTCATTGAATCAACAGTAACATCGCCATTTTGCACATAAAAAGCCATACCGTTTGACCCGTCAGAAGGATAAATCTGAGTGTTAATGACGGCATCGCCGTTATTTCCATATATATCAATGATAGAAGTATCTACAAAAATACGCAAAGTTACCTTGCCATCACAGGGCTTCATATCCACAGATATGATCTCTCCGCCTTCACTTATTGCAATGCCTGATTGAGTGCGGTCGAGAAGCAGCTTTTTATCTGTAACATTGTAATGAATCACAGTTTCCTCATCTGTTCCTGTTCTTACGCGGAAGCCAAAGCCCGCAGCAGATCCCAAAGTAAAAGTCGCTTCAATTTCAAACAGCTCTCCTTCCATGCCGGCCAGCAAATCAGAATCGCTGTCAGAGACTTTTATATCCTTCGTTTGAAACATGGCGTCTGGATATCTGAGCTTATTCAGCTCCTCTACAGGAATCTGCATGATTTTATATTCTCCGTCATCATAAATAAGCTTCAGCTCAACAGGCAGCGTATGAGTCCCCAGCCAATTTTTAATATTGCCGGTTTCATAGTCGTTAAACGTATTCCAGTCACGAATCCAGCTTACGGCAATGCGGCGGCCTTTCGCATCATTAAAAAATGTCTGTTGTGCATACACAGCACAGCAGCCGTTGATTGGCTTTTCAAGCTGAGCATATTCGCAGTTAAATTCAAATTTGCCTTCAGCGTCCTTTACTAGCTCCCCTATGGCATAAATGGTTCTGCTGTTGCCATCATTATACAAAGCGCCCATATATACCCATTTAACATTATTTTCATCACCATTTACTGCCAGGGGAAAGAAATCCGGACATTCTGCGTCGATTGGAGCTCTGCCGTTTTTTAAAGTTGTATTATACGTCCAGTTTATTAAATCTGGCGACGTAAACAGACGCGCAGGGCCGCCACCTACAACCATAAGCCAGATACCGCCGTTTTCAAAGCTGCCATCTTCATACCAGATAACTTTTGGATCCCTGAAGCCGCCGCTGTATCGGTTTCTTTCATTCTTAATGACAGGGTTCCCCTCATATTTAGTCCATGTCACGCCGTTATCTTTAGAATACGCCATGCTCTGATTCTGGTCACCGTAAGACGAATCTCCAAGCTTGCCGGAATACGATGTATAGAAAAGCACCATGCGGGCCTCAGGCGGCGTGCTGTCATCAAATAAACCCGATGTATTGTTATAATCAATTACTGCCGAACCGGAATAAGCCTCTCCCCATTCATCAGGATAAATGGCAATCGGCATTTCCTCCCAGTATACTAAATCCTTTGAAACTGCATGAGCCCAAACCTTTGTCTCCTGGTCAGGCATCAGGTTTGCAGCATACTGATAGTACAAATGATATTCCCCCGTAGCCGCATTGTAAATCAGACCGTTAGGGTCGTTCTGCAGAAACATCTGCGGTGTGTGATGGAATTGCGGACGGTACGTTTCTTTATATAAAATCTCGGGATCTTGGGCTCTTTTAATAGTTATCACAGCACTTTCCGCCGTACCATCAGCAGCTGTCACGTCAATTGTGATAAATGTATTCCCTACACCCAGCTCAATTGGAGAAGAAGCAGCACCGGATTTAACGGAAGCATTATTTATCTTAATAGAAGACCCCTCCGTTGCAGTTACAGTTACTTCCAC
>CAKTAA010000158.1 GCA_934526185.1 uncultured Eubacteriales bacterium
GTCTGCTGCTAATCAATAATTTTTGGATTCGCTGGGGGATTTTGGCGGTGTTTTTGGCCGCAGCCATGATCGTGGCTATATGGAAGCGTAAGGATATTAAAGCGGGTGTTGTTCAGTTGTTGGGTCGAAAATAATATATGGAAGCGCTTTTGTGTCAGAAAGGAAGTCTTGCTTCATGTCAAAAAAGGATTGCGAAAAACTGAATTTTACAGTGGGGCCGGTTATGTCCTCTCCGGAGGTGCTGGCCGTTGGCGGCAGTCAGGTGCCCTATTTCAGAACAGCAGAATTTTCCTCGATAATGAAGGAGAATGAGCGGCTAATAAAGGCGATGATGAAAGCGCCGGAAAATGCCCGTGCCGTATTTTTGACGGGCTCCGGAACGGCGGCAATGGAAGCGGCTGTCATGAACTGTCTGACGAAAGAAGATCGTGCTGTTGTAGTCAATGGCGGCAGCTTTGGTGCGCGGTTTTCTGCAATTTGCCGCACACACGAAATCCCTTATGATGAGATTTTTCTCAAAGCGGGTTCTGCGCTGACTGAAGCGGAGCTTGCGCCGTTTGAACAGAAGGACTACACGGCCTTTCTGGTGAATTTAGGCGAGACCTCGACGGGCGTGCTGTATGATCTTCCTCTCATATCGGCGTTTTGCCGCCGAAATGGCTTGTTTTTGATTGTTGATGCAATCAGCGCTTTTTTGGCGGATGAAATTGATATGGAGAAAAGCGGGGCAGACGTTGTATTGACGGGATCACAAAAAGCGCTCGCCCTTGCTCCCGGCGTATCGGTTCTGGTGCTTTCAGAAAAAGCGCAGGCGCGGATTGCAGAGCATCCTGCAAGGTGCATGTATTTTGATCTTTCGGATTATTTGAAAAATATGGAGCGTGGGCAGACACCCTTTACGCCGGCAGTGGGTATCCTTTTGCAGATGAACGAGAGGCTTCGCATTTTAGATGCAGCGGGTGGTGCAGAAGCGGAGCACAGACGTATTGCCGCGCTTGCGGAAGATTTCCGCAGCAAAATTACCGGTTTACCATTTGAACTGTTTGCCCAGACTCCCTCTAATGCAGTAACGGCCCTGCGCGTAACCGGAAAGACGACTGCAACGGAAATTTTTGAAACGCTAAAAAATGAGTACGATATTTTTGTCTGTCCGAATGGCGGGGAACTGCGCGATACGGTTTTGCGTGTTGGTCATATCGGCTGTTTAACAGAAAAGGACAACGATATATTGATTGCGGCGCTGCATGATATGAAGGAGAAAGGAAGGCTGATCGAATGAAGGCTTTGATCTTTGCCGCCGGCCGCGGTACGCGTATCAGCCGCTATCTTGGCGGAAATCCGAAATGCACGGTAAAAATCGGAAACGAAAAGCTGATTCATTATACAGTGCGCCTTTTAAAAAAACACGGAATAAGTGATATAGCGCTGGTTGTCGGATATAAACAGCAGGCCGTGCGGTACGCGCTTTCTGATATGGATGTCTCCTTTTACTATAATCCCTTTTTTGATGTGACCAACAGTATTGCGTCGGCATGGTTTGCACGCGGTTTTCTTGGCGAAGATGATCTTCTTCTTATGAATGGCGACGTTTTCATGGAAGAACGTCTTTTAGAAGAAATTCTATGCCAGCAGTGTGATGGGCCGGTGCTGTTTTCGGATGAGACAAGAAAGGAAGAGGCAGACTATAAGTTTTATTATGAAAACGGACGTCTGATTAAATATGGAAAAGAGCTCACCGGCGATGACGTTACAGGAGAATATATTGGCGTTGCACGTCTGGGAAAAGGCTTTTTGCCGCAGTTTTCCGATCGTTTGGATCAGATGATTGCGAGCCAGCAGCATGGCGTCTGGTGGGAAAATGTGCTTTATTCATTGAGCGATCAGCACTTTATTGAGATTCGGGACATCGACGGACGTTTCTGGGCTGAGGTCGATTATATTGAGGATTATGAGCGGATTTCAGCATTTGTCAGGGCGCATCCCATTGATTAAGAAAATTTTATAAGAAGGTAGAAAAATGCAGGATACTTTGTTAGACAAAATTCATCGTACAGAGATGGACATTATGCGGGAAATCGACCGGATGTGCCGCAAACACAATCTGACGTATTTTCTCGCTTACGGCACACTGTTAGGGGCGGTTCGTCACAAGGGATTTATCCCATGGGATGAGGATATGGATATTATGATGCCCAGAGAGGATTACGAGCAGTTTTTAAAAGTTGCGTCGGACGAGCTCCCGCCGCATCTGATGCTCGACAGTTATCCGCAGAATCCGCGCTATTTTAATCCGTTTGCAAAAGTGCGCAACCGCAACACGCTCTTTGCGATTCGTGCTCTTCAGAATTATGACGGCCCGCAGGGGCTTTGGATTGATATTTTCCCGATGGACTACGCTGATGAACGCTGTGTCGAAGATAACTTGAAAAGAGGACGCACGATCGGGATTTGCCGCGCCGGCATTTGTATTAAACGCGGCATCTTCGATTGGAACGTTTTATCTGCGAAACGTAAGCCGGTATACCGTCTTCTTTCTCTTTTGCCGGAATCATTTTTGTGGAAGAAAATCAATAAAGCACATCTTAAAAACAAAGGTGAGAACAATACATATGTCATTTTGGACGCTGACCTTCCGGAAAGTCGCCGTCCAATGCCAATAGAATGGTTTTTTCCTCCAAAGGAAGCCTGCTTTGAGGGGGAACGCTTTCTTATTCCGGCAAATAGCGATGCAGTATTAACTCGGTCATATGGTGATTATATGCAGATTCCCCCCAAGGAGAAGCAGGTAACATTCTATCCGATGAAAGTCATGTTTGAGGATGGCGTTGTGTATGAACAGAATGAGAAAGTATAAAGGAGTATCCTGATGAAATACAGTACAATACGAAAAGAATACCAGCATCATGAGCTTTCTTCTATGGTGTTTGTCGATCCGTATGCGACATTGCTTTCCCCTTTTGTTACAAAGATGTGTATAAAACTTCATCTTATTCCAAATTTCGTAACGCTTTGTATGATCGGAAGCGGTATCATTGGAGCGATTCTGTTCGCTCTGCCATTTTTGTGGGGCAAAATACTCGGAACAGTTTTTATTCATCTGTGGTATGTATTTGACTGCAGCGACGGAGAGGTCGCGCGTATTACGAAACGTTTTTCCAAATTCGGAACAGAAATTGACTATACTGCGCATGTCATCAATCATCCGTTGTTCCTGTTTTCTTTTTTACTGACATTGTTACAGGCGGACACCGGCTGGAGCACGCTCTCACTCTGCCTGATTTTTTTTGGTGTGGTTGCGCTGAATTTAATGTTCCGCGTCTGGGTTTTGTTTGGAGATATTTACAAGGTACGTATGACAGACAGCGCGAAACCCTCTGCGTCCGTACAGGCGACTGTCGCTGCAAAACTGAAGCGTTTTATTATGTTTTTCGTCAATATTTTGTTACAGCTTCCAAACTTCTGTCTCATTTTTCCGATCGTCTATTTTATCAGTGCGAAAGCGGCTGTTTGGTATGTGATTGCCGTTCTGGCTGTAAATATTGTGATGGTACCGTTTTTGATGTGTAAATGGCTTGGAAAAATTGTGAATAAATAAAAGCAGTTTTTCTAATTTAAAGGTAATATAGCTAAAGGAGGATTGTTCATGCAAGGGCTTATTTTAGCGGCTGGAATGGGGAAGCGTCTCAAAGACCTTACCCAAAACAACACGAAGTGTATGGTAGAGGTTAACGGTGTTTCTCTAATTGACAGGATGCTTCACCAGTTAGATCAATTAAGGTTATCCCGAATTGTAATTGTTGCGGGATATGAGGGTCAAAAACTGATAGATTATATTTCGACATTGCACATCGAAACGCCGATATGCTTTGTGAATAACCCGATTTATGATAAAACGAACAATATTTATTCGTTGTCTTTGGCAAAAGAGTATCTCAAACAGGAAGACACTTTACTTTTAGAGTCCGATTTAATTTTTGAGGATGATGTATTAAAGTGTATTCTTGATGATCCTCGGGAAACGTTGGCCTTAGTAGATAAGTATGAAAGCTGGATGGACGGCACCTGTATTAAAATTGGGGATGATGACAGTATAGAGGCGTTTATACCTGGGAAAAAATTTGTTTTTGATGATATTCCAT
>CAKTAA010000159.1 GCA_934526185.1 uncultured Eubacteriales bacterium
ATATAAATATACGTATACTGAAAGGAAGATATACAGACGGCGTGTAATGAAGTACCACCATTCATTTCCACAGCCGTTGAAACCCGCATAAAAACAGGTTTTCTCGAACCTCACGTACCATATTTCTGACCATTTTTACACGCGTTAAAGAGCGTTTCCATCTGATTCCGCTTCTCCTCCATCGACGGATGAACATAACACCTGAGCGTGGTCGTGACATCCGAGTGTCCAAGAATCTCCGAAAGTGATTTGGCATCAAATCCCGATGCGATTCCCCTCGTAGCGAAAGTGTGCCGAATCGCGTGAAACGTGTAGCTCTCAAACCCGTTTCGCCGCAGAAACCGTTCATACCGCACATAAAGCGTATGCGGTTCGGAAGGCTTGTCCGTCCCGGTTAAAAGATAGGCGTCAGCCGCGCCCTGATGCGAGCGCAAATACACGCAAAGCGTCTTCGGAAGCGGGATCTCGCGCCTTGACGATTCGGTCTTCGGCTCAGTGATAATCACTTTGGTTTTATGCTCTGCAAGCGGTGACAAATCCTTGATCCGCTCAACCGTGCGGCAAATTCTTATCGTTCCAGAGCTGAAATCGCAATCTCCCCACCGAAGCCCGCAAAGCTCGCCGTTTCGGATTCCGGTATGGAGTGTGAGCAGAATTCCGAGACTTATCCGGTCGTCGGAGCTTAGCAAAATTTCTTCAAGGTGCGAAACAACTCTGCTCGGAATCACATTGATCTCGCGTTTTTTCTTTTTCGGATTCCGGATAAGCTCGGCGTTCATGACCGGATAACCTTGCTCCTCAGCGTACATCAGAATCATTTTCAATGTTTACAGCAAGTCTGACACGGTTTTCTCGGAAAGCCCATCGCCGCGTTTACCGCCGTTTTCAAGCAGTTCGTCCTTTAGCTGACAAATGACGTTGCTGTTTATCTCCGGAAGTGTGAGAGTTCCTATCTCGGGATTCAGATAGCTATGAACATTGCGGTGATAGCGCGTGAAAGATGACTCCTTGACTGTACCTTTGATTGTGGTCAACCAACAATCCGCAATATCCGAAAACATCATCAACCTCAGCGGTTTTGACAGCTTTTCATGATTCGCCGAGCTGTAGTATTCCTCCTTTTTCAGCTTGACTTCCGTATAGCTCTTCCCATAAATCGAGCGATAGACTTTCTCGCCGTTAATTTTGTACTCCGGAACGCGCGCTTCCCAACGACCGTCCCTGCGCTTGAAAATGTTTTCCCCGCGTCTTGACATTATAAACCTCCGAATTTCTGACCACATAATTGACTGCTATTATACGGTCGCATAAATTAAATCGGACTCAGTCACAGTAATTTTTTGCCAAAAACATAAGAAAAATAGAAATAAACTGTTGACAAATCCGATCTGATGTAGTATAATAGGTACCAGCGCAACCACGCGTACCTCCCCAACCGCCCTTCAAAGTGATATAATATAAGTTGAAAAAGTTGAATTCAGGAAAATAAAGGCAACACCGCACAACCACAATAAAGCAAATCGGTGATGCGAAACGATAGCAAAAGTATAGAATTCTGCCCGTTTCAGTCCGCACAGGGCGCACGAGGTCAGACTGCCGGGCAAAGCCTGTCAGCCAGAACCAAGTTCGCCAGCGCGAACAGCATATTCAGTTTGGCGGTCTGTTTTCGCAGACCTCGGTATCGCGTTTTTCGATACCGAAGCTGTCCCTTTATGACCGCAAATACGTGTTCTACTTTTGCCCTGACAGATGATTTTTGATGCTCCGCCTTCTTTGCTTTCCATTGTCCGCTCGCGGACAGCTTCTTAATCTGCGTTGGCTTACGATTCTGTTTATACCTGATTTTTTTGCCCTGCCTGTTCCGAATGATGGCATCCTGCCGCTTTTCCGCTCCGATATATCCGTTGTCTCCGTATATTTCGCTCTCATCTCCGGTCATTAACTTCGGCGTCATTTCCACGTCATGCACATTGGCGGAGGTGACTTCAACGTGATGGACAAGACCTGAGTCCTTATCCACCCCTATGTGCGCTTTGTAGCCAAAGTACCACGCAGTTCCTTTCTTGACGGAGTGTGCGTCCGGATCACGCTTTTTCTCCTTGTTTTTTGTGGAGGACGGGGCAGAAATAATAGTGGAATCGACAATTGTTCCTTTTTTCAGAATCAGTCCGCGGTCGGTCAGGGTCTTTAGTACCACCGCAAAGAACTGTTCATGGATATGGTTTTGGATCAACAGATTCCGGAACCGTCCGATGGTATCGCCGTCCGGAATCTGGTTGCTGGACTCTACTTCACAGAAATCCGAAAACGCGCGGCTGTCAATGATTTTGTTTCTGGTTCCTTCGTCCGAAAGGTCGTACAGGTTCTGGATAAGGTGGATTCGCAGCATCAGCTCAAGATCGTAGGGCTTGTTTCCGCGCACTCCTTCATAATAGCACGGCTTGACCAGCTCGTACAGCTGCTCCCACGGCAGGATGGCGTCCATCTTTTCGAGAAATTCCCGCTTGTGCGTTTTTACTTCTTTTAATTCGTCGTGTATGAACGACAGGCTCATTTGTTTGTTCATGGATTTATTATACCACTTTTTTCACGATTTTTCAAGACCCTTGGTTTTGTGTGGTGTTGCCCTAACAATTTTTTCGCGGTTTCAATCGAAAAATATTTATAGAATGTAGGAATGCTCGGCACGTCGACAACAATCTGCTTTTCTCCACGCTGAGCTGATGTAAGTTCTTGCATCTTTGCATTAAACCCAATAATAAGTTCGTCGCGATTTTGCAATGGAGATAATCCTATAAACCTCTTATATGTATCATCACTAACACTTGAGTTTCTTTTTTGATTTTTTGCTTTCCGTTCTCTATCTGCCCAACAATTATTCCCTTTTGAAAGAATTTCTTTCATTTTTTTAATATAAAACCCCGGTGATTTGATATTAGAGTTGTCCGTATATTCATTTAATACTGATTCTTTCTTTGCAACTTCTGATTCAGCATCAAGGAGTTCTTTTTTGGCAGATTCAATTTGTGTTGTAAGGTCCGCTTGTTCACCCAACATAACAATCGAGTCAAGGCCATTGTTATCAATGCACACATTTTTATTAACAAAATCTTCATCGAAGACAAAGACATTTGTTTTATATGATTCTGGCAGCGTAATTAATGAACCATTTGAATCCAAAATGTTTGAAATCGCAATGTTCGGGATTTCTTCGCCAGAAATTTTTCTGAATACTTTCGCAATAGTACTCTTACCAGACCCATTGCAACCATATATAAGCGAAATTTTCTCAAAATTCCCTTTGGAGGAGTCCAAAATTTGGAGAACTGTAGGTGATAAGAAATTTGCCCCTTGTAATTGTATTGATGATATTCTATCGAACATTTTTCTCTCCTTTGTCAACATACATACGACTACAATTATGACAATACTCAAATGTTACGCAGATATGGTAGTGTATTTCGTATATATCAATAAAACCTGTTCCTGTACTCCTGCTTTCTGAACGGCATCCCCTTCATCACAAGATCATCGACCTTGAGCGCGACAAGATTGATCTCCGACCCGGTCGCCTGAGCGATCTTTTGGGAATCATACCCGTTGTAGACCATCTCCTTGACCACGTCATCCGGCAGCAGCAGCTGCGCCGCGAAGATGTTCGCCTCATACTCAAGATGGCTCTTGGTCATATTGAAGACCTCGAACTCCTTGAAGCCGCCGACTTCCGCGGCTTCTTTTCTGTGCAGAAAATGGTGCCCGAGTTCGTGCGCTATGACCACTGACCGCATCGAACGCCGCAGATTCTTCGAGATGAAAATAACAGGCTGGCGCAGAATCTCCGTGTAAGCTCCGCTCTGTTTCTGCCAGTCAACCTCCTTGATCAGAATGCCGCACAGTTTCGCGATCCTCTCCGGGTCACGGCTGTTGTAAGTATCGACGATCTCGTCCGCTGTTTTTGCCGGATCTTTCGCTTTCATTATCTGCCCTCCCTTATTTGAATAATTGATCATCGGTCACTGATCGGTGGTCTTCTTTTTTACCCGGTGTTTGCCGTTCTTGTACGGGTTGAACTTGTCGCTGTTGATCGCCTTGACCTCCCAATAGGTTTCCTGAACAGCCTTC
>CAKTAA010000160.1 GCA_934526185.1 uncultured Eubacteriales bacterium
ATGCAGCAGACAATGCGGTACCAACCGGAGCCGAATCGTTTACGGATGTCCCCAAGGATGCCTGGTATTACAGTGCGGTTGATTTTGTCATCAACAAAAATATTTTCACAGGTACATCTGAAAACACGTTCGAGCCTATGACCAATATGACACGCGCTATGTTTGTCAGAATGCTGGCGAATTTTAACGGCGTTGATTTGACTCAATACACCGGCTCCTCTTTTGAAGATGTTTCTATAAATACGTGGTACGGCCCCGCCATAGCTTGGGCGGCAGAAAACAAACTGGTTATGGGAGTCAGCGAATCGGAATTTTCTCCGGATTCCGAAATAACAAGAGAGCAGATGTGTACTCTAATAATTCGGTACGCAAATTATGCGGAAATCGATTTCAAAGAGGAAACCGATAGCGTGCTTTTTACTGACGATTCGTCAATCGGCAGCTACGCTAAGGATTCTGTATATGCCTGTCAAAAATACAAATTGGCAGCCGGCATCGGAAATGGTAAATTTAACCCTTTAGGTACAGCTACCAGAGCGCAGGCGGCAACCATTATGATGAATGTTGTGAAAAATCAGATTACTATCGATGATTATAAAAATATTCCGTGCCGTGAAGTTAAAGAATACAGAAAAATTTATCCTGCGCTTGAGACAAGCAATACCGCTTTGATACTGAAAATTCCGAAAGACTGGATTTTTGAAAAGGCAGACAGCAACGGATACCATATCTTCAGGGAGGATCAGAAGATTGGAACCTTTACTTCCGACATACCGGTTTATGAAGGAACCGTGGAAACGGTTGCTTACAGTGAGTCTGTGCCGATTTTGGATTCTGCGAAGGATGATCTCCTGCTGAAAGAAAGTATTCTAAAATATACCGCAAACGGAAAGGTTTCCTTTACATATCAGCTGATCTTTGAAGTTCGGGACGGCAGCGGCACAAAATTTGTGTTAGAAGCAGATTACGCTGAAATCAGCTCCACCACACTGACCAGAATCAAAAATGCGATGCGGACGGAGATGATAAAGACGCCGTCCAATGTGGGAACTCTCCCTCTTAAGGCAGGCAGAAATTCAATTCTGATTCTTGGAAACAGCTTTGTTAACACTTCAAAAATTGGTTATATTTTGCAGGATATGTGCAACATTGGCGGCAAAAGCTGCTATGTCGAGGCGATTTCAAGAGGTTATGCAAGCGTAACAACCTATGCAGAGGATACAGCAAAGCTTTCACAGATTCGAAATGGTGAATACGGTATTGTTTTCATGTGCGGCTTATACTCGTCGGAGGATTTGAATAATCTCAAAGTGATAAAAAGCGCCTGCGATGCGTCGAGCACACCGCTTGTGGTATTCCCTGCTCACAATGAATCGGACGGGAGCATTCAGTCTGTGTCTGACAAATACAGCGGTATAAAGCTTCTCAACTGGAAAAATGAAATCGATTTGTTAATTAAGTCTGGTGTGTATTATGATGATTTTTGCATAGATGATCAGCACCAACATAGCACAGAACTTGCGGGATATGTCGGTGCACATATGATTTACCGCGCCGTGTTCGGTGAAATTCCGCCGGATTTAAGCGATGATAGCATTTTGACGCAATTCTATGTAGAAAAAAAGCTGAAGCAATATCCCAAAACCGGTGAAATTCAAAGGATTAAAGAATCACTCATTTATTACTTAAAATAATAAAGACTGATGAGTATTTATCCATAATTTGCAGAAAAATTCATGAGGCGGCGCATTTGCGCCGCCTCCTTTCGCTTGTACCCTGTAATTTACCACTTCGGTTTACAAGGATGACGCCTTTGCTCGCTTTTAAATAAGATCTACTGACACGAAAAAAGCGAATGGCAGAAGCTTAAATATAAAAATTCAAATCAGATGCTCATGATCCCTACGTATCTTATTCAAATATCCAAGTCGCTGGCTTCGGGTTTTCAGCATCAACATACACCCACTCCGTGGGAGCAATCCCCTCTACAAACCGAGATGTACTCAAGCTAAGCGGAAAACCGCGAAGCTCAATTTCGTTATACAACTCGCTTGACGCTGTCATCCATTCTTCCCGTACCGCTTCACTTCCCATCACATAGTCCGTCCAATAGGTACACGATAGCATAGTAAAAAGATAACTGAGCTTCAAATCAGCTATATGCTGTGCCGCTGCAGTTTCTCCGGCTTCTGTTACTGCAGTCTCTGCACGTTCAAACAGTGTTTCCAGCTCTGCTTTATTTAAAACATAGTCTTTTTGTACCACTAACCTGCTCGGATCATGGTAATGGAGACAAGGAATACACTCTCCACGCTTCACAAGACTATTTTCCGCAAAATCCAAATAATTTCCGATTTCTTCCCATCCGGAACCATAATATCCCATTAAAAAGTCATCGATATGTGTCTGGTATTCATCTTCTGTCATATACGGATTCCATAGCAGCTTTGAAATCAAATATGAACGCAGGGTATTAAACTCCGCAGAAGAGGCGTCTGCACAGCTGTACCATCCTTTTACATTGTTTTCAGCGTAAAACCGTATATTTTCACACAAGCTTTCAATATGCGGAAATACCATCATATATTCATAGAAGCAGCTGTCATACTCATACAATGTGACATAATCACAAATTTTTGTCCACTTGGTTACACACTCTGCAAAATAGACGTTGTTAAAAAACTGATCATATACCCCACCCCACTCGTTGCAATCGGGATCATCAACTGCATGCAAAAAGCAGCGATTGATCGGAGCATACCATATCTCTATGTTGTCTACCGCCCGTGTTATTGACGGTGGCATATATGTAGCATAAAAGGACAGCACTACTATATCAACTTCCGTATAGCCTGCGGCCTCAACAGCTTGCGCTATTCTGTTGGCAAAACGGAGGAGCAATCCGCTCACCCCTTCTACACGCTCAATTGCGCCATCTTCCCAAACCCGGTCATACCCCTCCTCTTCATACACCTTTTTACACTTTTCACAGTGACAGAATTCCCCTGTGTCCTCCTGTGAAACGGACACCCTGCGCAAGGAAGGATCCTTCTGTAAAATCTCAAAAATATTTGACAAGACGGTGGTATATGTTGCTTCATCTGACAAGCAGGGGTTTCCCCACTTAGATATTTCCGATAAGCTATAAAGAGTATGAGCACCACCCCATTGTTGTCTGTATGACCAGTTTGTTCTAAGCTTCGCATCGCTTCCGGTTCTGTTATGACGCCACTCCATCCCCGGTACCTGTCTGTCGTCGATGCCGTCCGCAATTTCGACAGTTCCCTCGGCTTTCAAATATTCCACATCGTTTGTCAGGAACCGCCAGCCGATGCAGCTTTCCAGAAACTCATACACACCGTACAGGCAGCCGCGAACAGTTCCGCCGGTAATGGTTACCTTGCCGGCCGCGGTTTTAATGTGAAAGCCCTCCTCGCCAAGCTCCCCGCTTGTGTCGCGAATCAGTGAGATTGTCTTTTCCGAAGCCGTTTCCGTCACGATTTCCAGCTTTGAGCCGCAGGATTTTTCTATGTAGGCGGCAAGCTCTTCCGCGGCAAAGGCTTCGCTCTCCGAGGCATCGGCCGGTTTTACGATGACATAACCTGCAATGTCGTTTCCGCCGATTTTAATGCCGGTAAGCAGCGGCGCGTCTGCGCCCGAGACCGTTTGGCTGCTCCCCGTATCGGCTCCGGCTTCTGTCTGATCCGTCTCGCCGGTGTCGGTGCAGCCCGCAACGAGGGGCAGACACAGGAGTAGGCACAGGAATATCGATAGCGTTTTTTTCATTTTACATCCTCACTTTCTTTTTATAGTTTATAGATTTATATGGTACTATTTAATTATACCCCCCGCATTTGTCAAGTGCTTTTTTGGCAATTTTGTATAAAAACACGAAAAAATTGGTTACTTTGTAATTCAACGGCCTGTTTTTTATAAAAAATTAAAAGCGGTTTCGTATAACTATTTTAAAGAAAAACAATGAGGTGCTGCAACAAAGATTTGTCGCGGCACCTCATTTGTATCAGACGCTTGTCAAAAATGCTAAAAATCAGAAACCTTTTCTGCTTTTTTAGCTTCTGTAGCCGTTTCATTGGTTTTGGCTTTTGTTTTCACGATTATTT
>CAKTAA010000161.1 GCA_934526185.1 uncultured Eubacteriales bacterium
GTGATACCCGGCAGAGCTCTTCGTTCATATCGCGTGTACAAAGAGAAATCAGAACCGCCTTTTCCGGTTCCTCTTTGCCGCATTCCGCCGCATTTGGATTTTTTTCTGTCATAATATAGCCTCCCTATAGATTTTAGAATCAATACAGGATTTAAAAGAGTGTTAAAAAGTAAAATTTCAAGCATTTCTTGATGATAAAGCGTTTATCATCTGATAGTATTCCGTCGATAATTACAAGAAATTTTAAAGAAATCCCACGTACCGCTGAGCAAAAACTTTTTCAGTAAAAACACAAGGGGCAGGCTTACGATGCAAAGCAACGCAAAGCTTACCCCTTTGGTCATTACGCAAAAAAGCCGACACAGCCTTATTTCGCCATGCTGAGACGCTTTTTAAATTTATCGACACGACCGCCCGCATCTACAAACTTTTGTTTGCCTGTAAAAAACGGATGGCATTTCGAGCAAATTTCAACGCGCATATCGCCTTTGGTGGATTTTGTTTTGATTACTTCGCCGCATGCACAACTGATGGTGCATTCCTTATATTCCGGATGGAGTCCCTCTTTCATCATTTACACCTCTTCGCATAGATATTCATATTAAATATTATCATACCATACAATCTCAAAAAAAGCAAGTCTTTTTCAAAAAAAATATATAGAATATAATTATTGACTTTAATGGCGGTTTATATTATTATATTTGTAAACGAAGCAATTCATTTTCCCCTGTTTTAAAAGTGATTTTTGACGAATGAGGAAAATATTTATGGAGTTCATTACAAAAGAATTTACCGTCTGTGTTCATCCCTGTCTGGAGCTTATCAATAGTATTTTGCTGACCAGCAGATACAATGAAATAACAGAACCTTTCGTAGGATACGGGCTTATGTCGGAAGCGGAGAATGAATATACTGCCGCTGTCACCTCATTTCTAAATGGATACCGTCATCATAAAATTTATGAAAAAATCGAAGCCATGATCCCCTATGGTTTTACATTTTCACGTCCGGTGGAAATTGCGTTATGCTTAGGAGTCTCAAAAGATCTTATTTTAAAATATAATCCTTCCGACCTGTGTGTCAGGTATTCGGGAGGAATGGAATGTATTCAGGAATTTTTGGGATTGCTCAGACAATTTGCGGATGAAACGAAGTATTTTTCGTTTTTTGGCAAAGCTGTCCGGTTTTATGCTCCCATACTGGAAAAGGTGGAAAAAAAGATCCGGGAATATCCCTTTATATCAATGCTGGAACAGGAGTACGGAAAAGAGCAGGGAACATATAATTATGTTGTCACAACATTGATGAAAGGTAACTTTGGTATTCATTTTATAGATGCTGCAACACAGAAAACAGATATGTTTTCCGTCTTTTCTACGGATGATTTTAGTCTCTCCCCTGCAGTTTTATTTCATGAATATTCACATCCGTACATCAATCCTTTGACAGAAAAATATTCTAAAATTGCTGACGGGTATTATGAGGCATATGAATTATTGCAACCATACAAGCTGCCGGATTATTTATCGGGATATGGAGACTGGCAGGAGTGTATAAACGAGCATTTTGTCAGAAGTATGGCGGTTCATCTGATGAAAAAATGCCGTCTTGACAAAGAAGCGGAACAACTGCTGCAAAATGATCTAGATCGGGGATATAAATATATGCCGCTGATTCTTGAACGATATGAATTCTATGATAGCAACCGAGACAAATATATTGATTTCGAGAGTTTTTATCCCGAGCTGTTAAAAGTCTTTTCTCACAAAATATAACAAACGCCTTCATAAATATTACAAACTATTTTCTGCTCAATCTAAATTTACGGACAAAACGCCCGGCATTCCTTAAGCGAATGCCGGGCGTTTTACATGAATTTTAAATTTTGGGCAGCTTTTCAGCATAGACTTTCAATTCTGCGTCGGTGGGAATATAGTCCTCCATATTACCGTCGTGGAATTTTTCGTATGCAACCATATCGAAATAACCGGTACCGGTCAGTCCGAATACAATTGTTTTTTCCTCTCCAGTTTCCTTGCAGTGCAGAGCTTCGTTGATTGCAGCGCGAATAGCATGCGCGCTCTCGGGTGCGGGAAGAATACCTTCCACTCTGGCAAACTGTTCGGCAGCCTCAAAAACCTCGGTTTGTTTGACGGAGACAGCTTCCATGAGGCCGTCGTCATAGAGCTGTGAAAGTATAGAGCTCATGCCATGATAACGCAGGCCGCCTGCGTGGTTAGCGGAAGGAATAAAATCACTTCCAAGCGTATACATCTTGGCCAACGGACAAACCATGCCGGTATCACAGAAATCATAGGCATAGACACCGCGTGTCAGACTCGGGCAGGACGCGGGTTCGACGGCAATGAAGCGGTAATCTGCTTCACCGCGGAGCTTTTGTCCCATGAAAGGCCCAATTAGCCCTCCAAGATTGGATCCGCCGCCGGCACAGCCGATAATGATATCGGCTTTTATACCGTATTTTTCCAGCGCAGTTTTTGTTTCCAGTCCGATAACAGACTGATGGAGCAACACCTGATTGAGGACGCTCCCCAAAACATAACGGTAACCGTCGGTTGTTACAGCTTTTTCCACTGCTTCAGAAATGGCACAGCCAAGACTTCCGGTCGTTCCGGGATGTTCTGCGAGAATTTTTCTGCCGACCGCGGTTTCCATGGAGGGTGAAGGCGTAACCGATGCCCCGTAGGTTCGCATAACCTCCCGGCGAAACGGCTTTTGCTCATAGGAACATTTTACCATATAAACCTTACAGTCGAGATCAAAGTATGAGCACGCCATCGAAAGGGCAGTACCCCATTGACCGGCGCCTGTCTCTGTCGTAACACCTTTGAGTCCCTGCATCTTTGCGTAATAAGCCTGCGCAATGGCAGAATTCAGCTTGTGGCTGCCGCTGGTGTTGTTGCCTTCAAATTTGTAATAGATTTTTGCGGGCGTCTGCAGTTTTTTTTCGAGACAGTAAGCGCGTACCAGCGGGGAAGGGCGGTACATTTTATAAAAGTTTCTGATGTCTTCGGGGATTTCAAAATATGGGGTATCGTTATCAAGCTCCTGTTTGATGAGCTCGTCACAGAATACACCGGCCAGCTCTTCGGCTTTCATAGGTTTGTGAGTTGCGGGATTAAGAAGCGGCGCCGGTTTGTTTTTCATGTCGGCACGCAGGTTGTACCAAGCCTTCGGCATCTCCTTTTCGTCCAGATAAATTTTATACGGAATTTTTTCATCAGACATAGTGCATGCTCCCTTCTTTGTTTGGGGACAGAAAAAAATCCTGTCCCAGATAGAATCTGCTGGGACAGGATATAACATACTCCTGCGGTGCCACCCGGCTTGACGCATTTATTACAATACGCCCACTTTACGCATACCAACATACGCAGACTTTTGTTCACGGAGAGCCATACTCCGTCTCACATACTTCAAAACACTGATTGTCAGCGTTTCGGTTCTGATCGCCCTCGGAAGTCCATTCGGATTCACGTTTTTCACTGCAATCACACCATCTGCAACTCTCTGTGGAAAAATCAATGAAACTTACTTGCTCTCCCTCAACGATTTTTATCATTATACTGCAGTAATTGATTTTTGTCAAGGGCTTTCTTAAAATTTTTACATAGACAGCAATCCGTCGATAAACTGTCGCGCGAGACGGGCGGAACGTCCGCCGCGTTCTAATGCGAAGCGTTCAGCTTTGGCTTCCAGCTCGTCATCCGGGATACTGATGCCATTGATTTCTGCAAGATGATGTATAATATGAAGGAAAGTCTTTTTGTTCGGCTTTTGAAAGGTAATATGGATGCCAAAACGCTCCGACAGAGAGAGAAGCTCTTGCATCGTTTCACTGCGGTGAACATCGTCGCCCTCGCGGTCGGAAAACTTTTCCTTGACGATATGTCTCCGATTGCTGGTTGCATATATTACGACGTTGCTTGATTTCGCAGAGACCGAACCTTCAAGCACAGCTTTCAAAGCGTTGAAATTGTCGTCATCCTTCAAAAAGGAAAGGTCGTCAATAAATATCACAAATTTTAAAGGATTGCCGGCAAGAGTATCCAAAATTTTCGGAATGGCGCGAAGCTGATC